>NZ_JBHYKM010000078.1:24037-26251 GCF_042741435.1 Streptomyces sp. NPDC058955
GGGGGGGGGGGGGGGGGGGGGGGGGCGGGGGCCGGGGGCTCTTTTCTGGGGGGGGGGGCGGGGGGGGGGGGGCGGGGGGGGGGGCGCGCGCCCCCCCCCCCCCCCCGCGAAGCAACAGTCGGAAAGCCAGAAAGAGGCAGGAATCCATGGAGTACACCCGTCTGGGATCGTCCGGACTGAAGGTCAGCCGGCTCGCGCTGGGCTGCATGAGCTTCGGCGTCGCCTCGCCGATCCAGCCGTGGACGCTCGACGACGAGGCCGCCGAGCCGCTCTTCCGGCAGGCGGTCGAGCTCGGCATCACCTTCTGGGACACCGCCAACATCTACGCGATGGGCGTGTCGGAGGAGATCGTCGGGCGCGCGCTGCGGAAGTACACCCGACGCGAGGACGTCGTCCTGGCGACCAAGCTGTTCTTCCCGATGCGGCAGGGGCCCAGCCGCCCCGGACTGTCCCGCAAGGCGATCATCGAACAGCTCGACGCCTCGCTGGACCGGCTCGGCACCGACCACGTCGACCTCTACCAGATCCACCGGTTCGACCCCGAGACGCCGGTGGAAGAGACGATGGAGACGCTGCACGACGTCATCAAGGCGGGCAAGGTCCGCTACATCGGCGCCTCGTCGATGTGGGCCTGGCAGTTCGCCAAGATGCAGCACGCCGCCGAGCTGAACGGCTGGACGAAGTTCGTCACCATGCAGGACCAGTACAGCCTGCTCCAGCGTGAGGAGGAGCGGGAGATGTTCGGCCTGCTCGCCGACCAGGGCGTGGGCAGCCTGCCCTGGAGCCCCCTCGCCGCCGGACTGCTCGCCCGGCCCTGGGGCGAGCGGGGGACGACCCGCGGCGGGACCATCCCGCCCACCGACCCGTACGGGCGTCCGCTGTACCTCGACAGCGACAAGGACGTCGTGGGCGCGGTGGAGCAGATCGCCCGGACGCGCGGTGTGCCGATGGCGCAGGTGGCCATGGCGTGGGTGCTGAAGAACCCCGTCGTCACCGCCCCCGTCGTCGGCGCGACCAGGCCGGGCCATCTCGCCGACGCCGTCGCCGCGCTCGACATCCGGCTCACCGACGAGGAGATCACCGCGCTGGAGTCGTCCTACGCCCCGCGCCTGCCCACGCACTTCTGACGCCGGCCGTTCGACCGGGCGATGACGGTCGATTGGCGGCCCGACTTCATCCGAAGCCGGGCCGCCATTGCCGTCGTCGCCTGTTTTAGGGGCGGTTCAGATTTACCTGCTGGGATGGGTGCCGAAACCGGGGCATAGGAAGGGGCGGAAATGGTGAGCAAGGAAGCCAGGACGGTCGAGAAGACGGTGGATCCGATTGCCTCGGATCTGCCCGACGCCTACCTCGACCTGCTGAAGAAATGCCTTCTTCGGTTCCACGACGGCGCCGCATTCCCCTACACCACCGAATCGGGGGGCGAGGGCGACCAGCGCCTGGCCTACCTGGCGGGCAAGGGGATCATGCCGCACGTGCAGGCGGACACCATGGTCAGCCGGGAGCGGCTCGACAACATCCACCAGGTCACCGCCACCGTCATCAGGGAGGGGATCCCCGGCGACCTCATCGAGACCGGGGTGTGGCGCGGCGGCTCGTGCATCCTGATGCGCGCCGCCCTGACGGCGTACGGCGACAAGACGCGGAAGGTCTGGGTCGCCGATTCCTTCGACGGATTCCCGCCCCCGACCGACAAGTACCCGTCGGACCCCTGGAAGGGCCGCAGCCAGGACATCATCGGCACGATGGGCGTTTCCCTGAAGGTCACCTTCGACGAGGTGAAGGCGCGTTTCGACCAGTACGGACTGCTCGACGAGCGCGTGGAATTCCTGACCGGATTCTTCGAGAACACGCTGCCGAACGCGCCGATCGAGAAACTGGCGGTCCTGCGCCTCGACGGCGACCTCTACCAGTCGACCTACGAGGCCCTTGAGGCCCTTTACCCGAAGCTCTCGGTCGGCGGCTACTGCATCATCGACGACTACTTCTACACGATGTGCAGCAAGGCCGTGGACGACTACCGCCGCCAGCACGGCATCGACGACCCCATCGAGGCGGTCGACTGGACCTGTGTCCAGTGGCGCAAGACCAAGTAGGACGCACGACGACCACCCGGGACACCGGTGGAGGGGGGCGGCGCCCGCCGCCCCCCCCCCCGGCGCGGCGGGGGGCGGGGGGGGCGGGCCGGCCGCCCGCCCGCGCCGGCGGCCCCCC
>NZ_JBHYKM010000078.1:26261-29967 GCF_042741435.1 Streptomyces sp. NPDC058955
ACACTTCTTCTACTGCCCGCGCCCCCTCGGTCTAAAACCCCTGCTATTGCGCCGCCCGGTTCTTTGGTGAAGAGTTCCGGGCCTCCCCCCGGCCCCGGGGAGCTTCGTCGTCGAGGAGGGCCGGGCGGCCGCTCAGCCGTGCGCCTGGACCGCGTCGATCACCTCGCGCGCCACCAGGTCGATCTCCTCGTCGAGGAGGTCCTGGTGGGCCGGCAGCAGCAGGGCCGTGTCCGACACCCGGTCCGTCACCGGCAGCACGGCGTCGGTGGCGCCGTACCGGGGGACCCGGTGCAGCGGGTAGTAGCGCCAGGAGGTGTAGATCTCCTTGGCCAGGAGGTGCTCGCTCACCGCGTCCCGGACGGCCTGGGTGTCGAACCGGACCCAGTAGAAGTAGTGGGTCGACAGGTGGCCCTCGGGAAGCGGCGGAGGAACGCGGACGCCCGGGACACCGGACAGGGCACGGTCGTACCGCTCCGCGATCGCCCGGCGCCGGTCGACGAACCCGGCGAGCCGGCGCAGCTGCACCGTGCCCATCGCGGCCGTCATGTCGTTGCCGACGAGGCGGCGGCCGATGTCCTCGATGTCGAAACTCCACCACAGGCGCGGCGACTTGGCGGCGGTGGTGAACGCGCTGCGGTCCTCCAGGCCGTGGTACGCCAGACGGCGCGCCCTGCGGGCCGCCTCGGGATCCCGCACGTACAGCATGCCGCCGTCACCGGTGGTGATGACCTTGCGCGCGTCGAAGCTCCAGATGCCGAAGTCGCCGAACGTGCCGCACATCCGGCCGTGGGCGCTGGAGGCGACCGAGACGGCCGCGTCCTCGATGAGCGCGACACCGCGTTCCGCGCACAGCGCGGCGATCTTCTCCACCTCGCCGGGGTAACCGCCGTAGTGCAGCACCATCACCGCCTTGGTGCGCGGGGTGAGCACGGCGATGATGTCCTCGACCCGGGGGTTGGGGACGTCGTCGTCGACGTCGCAGAAGACCGGGCGGGCGCCGGCGTCGATGACGCAGTTGGCGTTGGCGATGAACCCGTTCGACGGCAGGACGACCTCGTCGCCCGGGCCGACGCCGAGCAGTTCCATGGTGAGGAAGAGCCCGGACGTCGCCGAATTGAGGAAGAGGACACTGCCGTCCGGGACCCCGAGATGCCGGGCGAACTGCTCCTCGAATTCCTCGGTCCGCCGCCCGGACCCGAGCCATTTGCTGTCGAAGACGGCGCTGATCGCGGCGAGTTCCTCCGCGCCGACACTGGGCTGGGTCACATTGATCATTACAGTCTCCCGATCGTGCGGTCCGGTGGCCGGCGGCGATTTCGTACCGGGTGTTCATGCGCTCGTGCCAGGTGTTCCGTCTCGTGCGCGGGAAAAAAATCGGCGGCGCACGGGAATAATCCGAGTGTCGCGCACCCGGCTAAAGGTCCCCTAAATCCCTCGCGGCGTTCTGCGATTCAGCTTGTTTTAGCGGTGTTTCAGGGATCGGCGATAGATTACGACTCCCCGGCCGGTCGATGTGCCGGTCACCCACCGCACCTCGGAGGAAGTATGACCGGAAGCGGCAGCTCGATCGACAACGCGGTTTTCGATGAGCGCCTCGCCAATTTCCAGAAGTGGCAGGAAACGCCGTGGGGGCAGCTGCGCTATTCGGTGGTGGCGGCCAACCTGGACCGCCACCTGGACGAGCGCCCGCTCCGCGTGCTCGACGTGGCGGGCGGCAACGGCCGGGAGGCCGTCCGGCTCGCCGTCCGCGGCCACCACGTCACCGTCCTGGACGTGGCGCCGGTGTCCCTCCGCGGGGCGCGGGAGCTCGCCGCCGAGCACGACGTCGCCGGCCGCGTCGAGACCCGCGAGGGCGATGCCCTCGACGTGGCGGAGATCTTCGCCGGCCAGGAATTCGACCTGATGCTCTGCCACAACCTGCTGCAGTACGTTCCGGACTCCGCCGCGGTGATCCAGGGCATCGTGAAATGCATGAAGCCCGGCGGAATCCTTTCGGTGGTCGGCCCCAACGCCTACGCCGTACCGCTCGAGGCCGCCGTCCGTGAACTCGACCTCGCCACGGCCCTGGGCGCCGTGGACGCCAGGTACAAGCCCAACGTGGTGTACGGCAAGGACGTGCCGGTCCTGACCTCCGACGAGATCGGCGACCAGCTCGGCGGCGCCGGTCTCGACATCGTCGGCCACTACGGCGTGATGAACGTCTGCAATCTCGTCGCGGACAACGACATCAAGTACGACCCGGACTTCTTCGCCCGCCTTCAGGAGCTGGAAATCGCGCTGGCCGGCCGGATGCCCTATCCGCTCACCGCGCGCATGTTCCACCTGATCGCACAGCGTCCACGTTGACGACGTCCGGCTGACGGCAACCGGCCGAAATCGAGGGGTACTTCTCATGCGGGTTCTGTTTACCTCGGCTACGTTCCGATCCCATCTGTATCCACTGGTCCCGCTGGCGTGGGCGCTCCGCGCGGCGGGACACGACGTGCGGGTGGCGGTGCAGCCCTCGCTCGTCGGCGACGTGACCGCCGCCGGTCTGCCCGCCGTCGAGGTCGGCCGCGGCCCCGACTTCATGAGCGAGCTGCGCAAGTCCATCGGCACCGACAAGGGCGGCCCGGGCGGCGCCGCACCGAGCATCGAGCAGATCGTCGTCCCGCACATCCGGATCGCCGAGGCGGTCGTGGCCGACCTGGTCCCCTTCGCCCGGAACTGGTCGCCGGACCTCGTGGTGGCGGACCCCGCCGCCTTCGCCGCGCCGGTCATCGCCAAGGCCGTCGGGGCACCGCTGGTCCTGCACACCTGGGGGCCGATGCCCGACCAGCTGTGGGGCGACCTGACCTCCGAGCGTGCGGTGCGCGAGAACTGGCCGAAGGACCTGGTGGCGTTCCTCGACAAGTGGAACGTGGAGCTGGGCCCCGACTACGCCGCCCTCGTGGTGGACCCCTGCCCGGACGAACTGCTCGCCATCAAGATGGCGAAGCGGCAGCCGGCGCGGTACGTCCCCTACAACGGCGCCGCCGTCACCCCCGACTGGCTCCACGCGCCCAAGCGGCGCCCACGGGTGTGCATCACCTGGGGGACCACCAGCGAGTTCATGGGCGCCGACGTGCTCAACCCGGCGCTGCTGGCCATCGAGGCGCTGGCCGACCTCGACGTCGAGATCGTGGCGGCGCTCGGCAAGGCGGGCCCCAGGCTGCTCGGCGAGCCTCGTGAGCGGGTGCGGGTGGTCGACTGGATGCCGCTGTCGATGCTGATGCCGACCTGCGACGCGCTCATCAGCCAGGGCGGACCCGGCACGGTCCTGGCCGCCGTCGCGCACGGTGTGCCGCAGATCGTCGTGCCGCAGATGAGTGCGCAGCCGCTCGGCGCCGAGCTGCTGGCGGCCAGCGGGGCGGGCCTGACCCTCAAGCCCGACGACCTCACCGCCGGCTCCATCGTCGAGGCGGTCTCCCAACTCCTCGACGGGACCTCGGTCCGGCCCGCCGCCCGGGCACTGGCCGACCGGAACGCCGCGCGGCCCGACCCGACCCGGATCGTCCCCGTGCTGCAGGACCTGGCGGACGCCAACCGGTAGTCCCCGCACGGCTCAACGCACCACCACGTGGGGGGGGGGGGGGGGTGCGCGCGTTTCTGTTGTTTTTGGGGCGATGCCGACGAGCGCCCGCATCTCCTCGTACGGCGCTTGGATGCTCCGGGCCAGCGTGAGCGC
>NZ_JBHYKM010000078.1:29976-37636 GCF_042741435.1 Streptomyces sp. NPDC058955
ACGTCCCTGACGGCGTTCGCAGCCCACACGCATGCGGTGCCGGAGGCACGACCTCCCGGCGGCACCCAGGACGAACAGCCCGACAGCCGGACGGCCAGCAGCCGGGGAGCGAGAACGCTCCCCGGCTGCTCTGCGCGCCCGTCCGGCCGGTTACGCCTGGCGGAACCGCTGGTCGATCAGCTCCATCAGCTCGTCCGCCGAGGCGTTCTCCACCTCCGCGCCGTGCGGGACGGCCTTCGCCCCGCCGTTCGCCCGCTCCGCCAGCTCCCGCAGCCGGTGCTCGACCAGCTTGTCGACGGCGTCCGGCGCGAGCGCCGCCAGGGCCTCCTCCAGCCGGTCGAGGCATTCCAGGGCGATGTCGGCCGGCGACGGCTCGGGCGGAGCGACCCGGTCCAGCAGGTACTCGGCGAGCGCCCGCACCGTCGGGTAGTCGAACACCAGGGTCGCGGGCAGCCGCAGCCCCGTCGTACCGCCCAGCCGGTTGCGCAGCTCCACCGCCGTGAGGGAGTCGAAGCCCAGGTCCTGGAAGGCGCGGTCGGCGGAGATCTCCGCCGGTGAGCCGTGCCCCAGGACCGCGGCGATGTGACCGCGCACCAGCTCGACCAGGATCGCCTGCTGCTCCTCGCGGTCACGGCCCACCAGCCGATCGGCGACCGAACCGCCCCCGTCACCGGCCCGGCGAGGCGGCACGCGCACCAGACCGCGCAGCACCGGCGGCAGCGCGTCGGCCACGACCTGCGCGCGCAGATGCCGCATGTCGAGTTCGGTGAGGACCGGGGCCGCGAGACCGGCGCCGAGGGCCGCGTCGAAGCGGGCCAGCGCGTCGGCCGTGGACAGCGGGACCAGGCCCCGCCGGCCGGCGACGCTCTGCAAGGCCCCGGCCAGCCCCTGGGTGAGCGCGCTGGTCTGCTCCCACGGACCCCAGGCCATGGACACGCCGGGCAGCCCGTGGGCACGCCGGTGCGCGGCGAGGGCGTCGAGGAAGGCGTTGGCGGCGGCGTAGTTGGCCTGGCCGGGCGCGCCCAGGACGCCCGCCGCGGAGGAGAACAGCACGAACGCCGCGAGATCGGCGTCCCTGGTGAGCTCGTGCAGGTTCCAGGCCGCGTCCGCCTTGGGGCGCAGGACGGTCCCGAGCCGCTCGGGGGTCAGATTCGGCACCGTGGCGTCGTCCAGCGTCCCGGCCGCGTGGATCACCGCCGTGAGCGGATGCTCGTCGGCGATCGTGGCGAGGACCCGGGCGAGCGCGTCCCGGTCACCGGTGTCGCACGCCTCGACCGAGACCGTCGCGCCGAGCCGCGTCAGCTCGGCCACCAGTTCCGGCGCGCCGTCGGCCGCCATCCCGCTCCGGCTCACCAGCAGCAGCCGCGCGACCCCGTGGGCCGCGACCAGGTGTCGGGCGACCAGGCCGCCCAGTGTGCCGGTGCCGCCGGTGACCAGCACCGTGCCGTCCGTCCGCAACGGCGCGGGGGACTCCGCCGCCGGACGCCGGGTCAGGCGCGGCACCCGGACCTTGCCGTCCCGCACCGCCGCCTGCGGTTCGCCGACCGCGATCGCCGCCGCGAGCAGATCCTCGGTGACCGGGACCGGACCGCCGACGTCCAGGAGCTGGAACCGGAACGGGTTCTCCGACTGCGCGCTGCGCACCAGGCCCCAGGCGGCCGCGGCCGCGAGATCCGGCACGTCCTCCCCGTCGTCCGCGGCGAGGGCGCCGCGGGACACCAGGGTGAGGACCGACGACGCGAACGTCTCGTCGGCGAGCCACTCCTGGACCTGGGCCAGGACACGGGACGTCCCCTCGTGGGTGGCCGCGCGGGCGTCGTCCGCGGTTTCCCCCGCCAAGGACGTCACGACGACCTGCGGTACGGGGGCTCCGTCCGCGATCGCCGTGCGAAGCGCCGCCAGGCTGGGGTACCGCCCGGAACGTACGCCGTCGACCTCGATGCCGCCGACGAAGGCCAGGGTCGGGACGGCCGCTGCGACCGGTCCGGCCTCGGTCCACTCCGGGGCCAGCAGGGACGCGCGGCTCGCGTGGGCGCCGAGCCGTGCCGGGTCGACCGGACGCAGCCGGAGCGATCCGATACGGGCGACCGGGCGGCCCGCGCCGTCGGCCAGGTCCACCGCGAGGCTGTCGCCGGCGGCCCTGAGGCGAGCGCGCAGCGTCCGGCCGGCGGTCGCCCCGAGCCGTATCCGGGTCCACGAGAACGGCAGCAGCACCGCCGTGGCCTCGGAGACGTCGGGCCGTCCCGCCATCAGGGCGTGCAGAGCGGCGTCGAGGAGGGCCGGATGGACACCGAACCCCTCGATGTCGGTCTCCTCGGGGAGCGTCACCTCGGCGTAGATGTCACCGTCGTGCACCCAGGCGGCTCGCAGTCCCTGGAACACGGGCCCGTACGCCTGGCCGTTGGCGGTGAACCGGTCGTAGACGAGGTCCACGTCGGCCGGCTCGGCCCCGGCGGGCGGCCAGGCCGTCAGGTCGTCGAGGACCGGTGCGGGATCCACGCCCAGGGTGCCGGTGGCGTTCAGCGTCCATTCGGCGTCGTCGTCGCCCTCCGGACGGGAGTGCACCGAGACGGGGCGCGCTCCGTTCGCTTCGGGTGCTCCCACGACCACCTGGATCTGGACGCCGCCGCTCTCCGGCAGCACCAAGGGGGTGAGCAGGGTGAGTTCTTCCACCGCGTCACAGCCGACCCGCTGCGCCGCGTGCAGCGCGAGCTCGACGAACGCGGTCCCGGGCACCAGCACGACGTCGTTGACCTGGTGGTCCGCGAGCCAGGGGTGGGTCCGCAGGCTGACGCGGCCGCTGAGCACGTGCCGGTCGTCCCCGGCCACCGACAGACCGGCCCCCACCAGGGGGTGCCCGGTGTCGCCCAGCCCGGCCGACCGGACGTCGCCCGTCGTGGCCGACGCCCGGAGCCAGTACGGGGCACGCCGGAACGCGTACGTCGGCAGCTCCACCCGGCGGGTTCCCGGGGTGAGCACCCGCGTCCAGTCCACGGTGGCGCCGTGGACATGGGCCTCGGCGAAGGCGGCCAGCAGCGCGCGGGCGTCGCCTTCGTCTCGGCGCAGGGTGCCCAGGGCCGCCGCCGGCACCCCGGCCCGTTCGAGGGTCTGGCGTACGCCCACGGTCAGGACGGGGTGCGGGGCGGCCTCGACGAACAGGCGGTGACCGGCGTCGAGCAGCGCTTCGGTCGCCTTGCCGAACTGCACCGTCTCGCGCAGGTTGCGGTACCAGTAATCGGCGTCCAGCTCGGCGGTGTCCAGGAGCCCGCCGGTGACGGAGGAGAAGAACGGCACGGCGCTCGTGCGGGGGCGGACGGGGGAGAGGGCCTCCAGCAGTTCCTCGCGGAGCGCGTCGATGTGCGGGGTGTGGGAGGCGTAGTCGACCGGGATCAGCCGGGCGCGGACGCCGTCGGCCTCGCAGGCCGCCACGAACGCGCGGACGGCGTCGGTGTCGCCCGCCACGACCGTGCTGTCCGGCCCGTTGACCGCCGCGAGGTGCACTCCGGCCGCCGTCGCCGCGGCGAGCCGGGCGTGGACCCGGTCCGCGGGCAGCGGCACCGAGGCCATCGCGCCCGTCCCGGCCAGCCGGGTGATGATCCTGCTGCGGAGCGCCACCACCAGCGCCGCGTCGTCGAGCGAGAGCGCCCCGGCCACGTACGCGGCGGCGATCTCCCCCTGGGAGTGACCGGCGACGGCGTCCGGGACGACGCCCGCCGCCTTCCACAGCTCGGCCAGCGACGTCAGGACGGCGAACAGCGCGGGCTGTACGACGTCCACCCGCTCCAGGGACGGCGCGCCCGGGGCGCCGTGCAGCACGTCGAGCAGCGACCAGCCGGTGTGCCGGTCGAGGGCCTCGGCGCAGGCGCGCAGGTGCGCGGCGAAGACCGGCGACTGTTCCAGCAGACCGAGCGCCATGCCCGCCCACTGCGAACCCTGCCCGGGGAACACCAGGACGGTCTTGCCCGCCGTCGCGGGAGCCACGCCCTCGACGGCCGCGGGATGCGGCTCGCCCCGGGCGATGGCGGACAGCGCCGAGCGGAGGGTGTCGTGGTCATGGCCGAGGACGACGGCGCGGTGGTCGAACACCGACCGTGTCGTGGCGAGCGCCCAGGCCACGTCCCCGGGGGCGTCGTCCGTCCCCACGTGCTCCGCGAGCCGCGCCGCCTGCGCCCGCAGCGCGGCCTCGGACCGGCCCGACAGCAGCCAGGGGACCACCGGCCCGCCGTCGCCGGACGGCAGATCCGCCGCCAGGATCGCCGGCGTGCCGGTGTCCGGGGCGGGCGCCGGGGCCGGCTCGACCGCGGGCGGCTGTTCGAGGATGACGTGGGCGTTGGTGCCGCTGATGCCGAACGCCGAGACGCCGGCGCGGCGTCGGCGGCCGGTCTCGGGCCACGGCACCGTCTCGGTGAGCACCGCGACGCCGCCGCCCTCCCACTCGACGTGCGGGGTCGGGGTGTCGGCGTGCAGGATCCTCGGCAGCCGGCCGTGCCGCATGGCCTGCACCATCTTGATCAGGCTCGCCACACCCGCCGCCTGCTGCGCGTGGCCGATGTTGGATTTGACGGAGCCGATCCAGAGGGGGCGGTCGGTGGGGCGGTCGGGTCCGTAGGTGGCGATGAGGGCTTGGGCTTCGATGGGGTCGCCGAGGGTGGTGCCGGTGCCGTGTGCTTCGACGGCGTCGATGTCGGTGGGGGTGAGTCCTGCGTTGGTGAGGGCTTGTCGGATGACGCGTTGTTGGGAGGGTCCGTTGGGTGCGGTGAGGCCGTTGCTGGTGCCGTCGGAGTTGATGGCGGAGCCGCGTACGACGGCGAGGACCTGGTGGCCGTTGCGGCGGGCGTCCGACAGCCGCTCCACGAGCAGCAGCCCCACGCCCTCGGAGAAGACCGTGCCGTCGGCAGCCGCGTCGAACGGCTTGCACCGGCCGTCCGGAGCCAGCCCGCGCTGGCGGGAGAACCCGACGAAGACACTCGGGGTGGGCATCACCGTCACGCCGCCGGCCAGCGCGAGGTCGCAGTCGCCGTTGCGCAGCGCCTGCGCCGCGAGGTGCAGGGACACCAGCGACGACGAGCACGCGGTGTCCACCGTGACCGCCGGCCCCTCGAACCCGAGGACGTAGGCGATGCGACCGGACGCGACACTGCTCGCGGCACCCGTCAGCAGGTACCCCTCCACCGCCTCCGAAGTGCGCGACGGCCCCCCGGGATAGCCGTAGGCGGTCATGCCGACGAACACACCGGTACGGCTGTTGCGCAGCGACTCGGGCGCGATTCCGGCCCGTTCGAGAGCCTCCCAGGCGGTCTCCAGCAGCACGCGCTGCTGCGGGTCCGTGCCCAGCGACTCACGGGGACTCATGCCGAAGAACTCGGCGTCGAAGTGCCCGGCCTCGTCGAGGAACCCGCCCCGGTCCGTGTACGAGGTCCCGGGGTGGTCGGGGTCCGGGTCGAAGAGGCGCTCCAGGTCCCAGCCCCGGTCGTCCGGGAACCCCGACACGGTCTCGCGCCCGAGGTCGGCCACGTCCCACAGGTCCTCGGGGGTGCGCACGCCCCCGGGGAAGCGGCACGCCATCGAGACGATCACGATCGGGTCGTCGGCGCCGCCGACGGTCCTCGCGCGGACCGGGGCGTCGCCGACCTGCCCGCTCAGCTGCTCCCGCAGGTACGCGGCCAGCGCGGCCGCGTTGGGGTGGTCGAAGATCAGGGTCGCGGGCAGCCGCATCCCGGTCGCGGCGTTGAGCCGGTTGCGCAGCTCGACGGCGGTGAGCGAGTCGAAGCCGATCTCCTGGAACGGCCGCCGCGGGTCGATCGTCTCCGGCGCGGGATGGCTGAGCACCACACCGATGTCGTTGCGGACGACGTCCAGCAGCAGGCTCAGCTGCTCGGCCTGCGAGCGCCCGGCCAGCTCCCGCTGGAGCGCGCCCTGGCCGCCCGCCCGGCCGCCCGCCTGCCGGCGGGCGGCGCGCAGGAAGCCGCGCAGGACCGCCGGAGCGGGGCGCACCTCGGCCGCCGCCCGGATCGCCGCGAGGTTGAGACCGGCGGGCACGAGGTCGGGCCGTCCGCCGGCGAGGCCGACGTCGAAGAGGGCGAGCGCTTCGGCGTCGGACATGGTGGTCAGCACGTCGTGCGCGACGGCGTGGCGCTTCTCCGCGAACAGGTCGGCGGTGATCCCGCTGGCCTGCTGCCACAGCCCCCAGGCGAGCGAGACCGCCGGGAGCCCGAGCGTGTGCCGGTGCGCGGCCAGCGCGTCCAGGAACGCGTTGCCGGCCGCGTAGTTGGCCTGCCCCGGGTTCCCGAGGGTGCCCGCGAGCGAGGAGAACAGCACGAACGCGCTGAGGTCGAGGTCCTTCGTCAGCTCGTGGAGGTGCCACGCCGCGTCGGCCTTCGGCCGCAGGACCGGGTCCAGCTGCCCGGCCTCCAGCGCGGTGACGGCCGCGTCGTCGGTGACTCCCGCCGAGTGCACGACACCGGTGAGGGGGTGCTCGGGATCGATCGCGTCGAGCAGCCGGCGCAGTTCGTCCCGGTCGGACACGTCGCAGGCCCGTACGAGCGCCTCGGCGCCCAGCCGGCCCAGCTCGGCCACGAGCTCGGCGGCGCCCTCGGCCTCGGGGCCGCGCCGGCTGACCAGAAGCAGGTGCCGCACGCCGTGCTCGGTGACCAGGTGCCGGGCGACGGCGGCGCCGAGGGTGCCGGTTCCGCCGGTCACGAGGACGGTGCCGTCGGCGGCGAGCGGACGCGGGATCGTCAGGACGAGCTTGCCGGTGTGGCGGGCCTGGCTCATGAGCCGGAACGCCTGCGGCGCCTGGCGAGCGTCGAACGCCGCCACGGGCAGGGGGCGCAGCGCACCCTCCGCGAACAGCACGTCCAGGTCCGCCAGCATGCGCGCGACGTGGTCGGGCCCCGCCTCGACGGTCTCGAAGGCCCGGTAGACGACACCGGGGTGCCGCTCCGCCACCTCCGCCGGGTCGCGCACGTCGGTCTTGCCCATCTCCAGGAAGCGGCCGCCCCCGGGCAGGAGCCGCAGCGACGCGTCCACGAACTCGCCGGCGAGGGAGTCCAGGACGACGTCCATGCCGGCGCCGCCGGTGGCCGCGAGGAACCTCTCCTCGAACGCGAGCGTCCGCGAGTCCGCGATGTGCGCGTCGTCGAAGCCCGCCGCACGGAGCGTGTCCCACTTGGGGGTGCTCGCGGTGGCGTAGACCTCGGCGCCCCAGTGCCGCGCCAGCTGGACGGCGGCCATGCCGACACCGCCGGTCGCGGCGTGCACGAGCAGTCGCTGCCCGGGCCGCAGCCCGCCCAGGTCGCGCAGGGCGTAGGAGGCGGTGAGGAACGCCACCGGAGCGGAGGCGGCCTGGACGAACGTCCAGCCGCGCGGCACCCGGGTCAGCGCCCGGCGGTCGGCGACCGCGACCGGCCCCACCGCTCCCTCCGGGAACAGACCCATCACGGCGTCGCCGGGCGCGAGGTCGGTGACGCCCGGGCCGGTCTCGGTGACGACGCCGGCGGCCTCGCTGCCGATGAACGCCTCGCCCGGATAGAGGCCGAGGGTGAGCAGCACGTCGCGGAAGTTGGCCCCCGCCGCCCGGACCGCGACCCGGACCTCCCCGCTCTCCAGCGGCCGGTCGGCGGCGGCGCAGGGCTCCAGGACGAGGTTCTCGACCGTGCCC
>NZ_JBHYKM010000079.1:0-6898 GCF_042741435.1 Streptomyces sp. NPDC058955
GTGCGGGGCCTTCCCCCTGCTAGCAGCTCGTGCGAGCTACCAGGTCAGTTCAAGATCAGGCGTTGATCTTGACGACCTGGCCGGCGCCGACGGTCCGGCCACCCTCACGGATGGCGAACTTGAGGCCCTCCTCCATGGCGACGGGCTGGATCAGCTCGACGGACATGGAGGTGTTGTCGCCCGGCATGACCATCTCGGTGCCCTCGGGGAGGGTCACGACGCCGGTCACGTCCGTGGTACGGAAGTAGAACTGCGGGCGGTAGTTGTTGAAGAACGGGGTGTGACGGCCACCCTCGTCCTTCGACAGGATGTACGCCTGGGCCTCGAAGGAGGTGTGCGGCGTGACCGAGCCGGGCTTGATGATGACCTGGCCGCGCTCGACGTCCTCGCGCTTGATGCCACGGAGGAGCAGACCGACGTTCTCACCGGCCTGGCCCTCGTCGAGGAGCTTGCGGAACATCTCGATGCCGGTGACCGTGGTGGTGGTCTTCTCGGTCTTGATGCCGATGATGTCGACGGTCTCGTTGACCTTGAGGACACCACGCTCGATACGACCGGTGACGACGGTGCCACGACCGGTGATCGTGAAGACGTCCTCGATCGGCATCAGGAACGGCTTGTCGACGTCACGCTCGGGCTGCGGGATGGACTCGTCCACGGCCTTCATGAGGCCGAGGAGCTTCTCGCCCCACTCCTTGTCGCCCTCGAGGGCCTTGAGCGCGGAGACGCGGACGACCGGCAGGTCGTCGCCCGGGAACTCGTACTCGGAGAGGAGCTCACGGACCTCGAGCTCGACGAGCTCCAGGATCTCCTCGTCGTCCACCATGTCGGCCTTGTTCAGGGCGACGACGATGTACGGAACGCCGACCTGGCGGGCCAGGAGCACGTGCTCCTTGGTCTGCGGCATCGGGCCGTCGGTGGCGGCGACCACGAGGATGGCGCCGTCCATCTGCGCGGCACCCGTGATCATGTTCTTGATGTAGTCCGCGTGACCGGGGCAGTCGACGTGGGCGTAGTGACGCGACTCGGTCTGGTACTCGACGTGCGCGATCGAGATCGTGATACCGCGCTGGCGCTCCTCGGGAGCCTTGTCGATCTGGTCGAAGGCCGAGGCCTCGTTCAGGTCCGGGTACGCGTCGTGCAGCACCTTGGTAATGGCGGCCGTGAGGGTCGTCTTACCGTGGTCGATGTGACCGATGGTGCCGATGTTGACGTGCGGCTTAGTCCGCTCGAACTTCGCCTTCGCCACTGGGGTCCTCCTGTGGAGTGGTTCTGAACGCCTTGCTTCATCGGCGCCAGGTGATCTTTGCTGGGGTGCCGCCCGGCAGGGGGTGTCCTTCTCGGGACGGCCCCCCACCGGTCGGTGTCAAGCCTAAAGCGTGTGAACGCGGTGCGTTGAACGCGGTTGCGTTACTCGCCCTTGGCCTTCGCGATGATCTCCTCGGCGACGTTCCGCGGAACCTCGGCGTAGGAGTCGAACTGCATGGAGTAGCTGGCACGGCCGGACGTCTTGCTGCGCAGGTCGCCGACGTAGCCGAACATCTCCGAGAGGGGCACGAGGCCCTTCACGACGCGGGCACCGGCCCGCTCCTCCATGGCCTGGATCTGGCCACGGCGGGAGTTGATGTCGCCGATGACCTCACCCATGTAGTCCTCGGGCGTGGTGACCTCGACGGCCATCATCGGCTCGAGGAGCACGGGCGAAGCCTTGCGCGCGGCCTCCTTGAAGGCCTGCGAGCCGGCGATCTTGAACGCGAGCTCGGAGGAGTCGACCTCGTGGTAGGCACCGTCGAGAAGAATGACGCGGACGCCCGTCATCTCGTAGCCGGCCAGGATGCCGAACTGCATGGCCTCCTGCGCACCGGCGTCGACCGAAGGGATGTACTCCTTCGGGATGCGGCCACCGGTGACCTTGTTCACGAACTCGTACGACGCCTCGCCGCCCTCGATGGGCTCGATCGCGATCTGCACCTTGGCGAACTGACCGGTACCACCGGTCTGCTTCTTGTGGGTGTAGTCCACGCGCTCGACGGCCTTGCGGATCGTCTCGCGGTACGCGACCTGCGGCTTGCCGACGTTGGCCTCGACCTTGAACTCGCGACGCATGCGGTCGACGAGGATGTCGAGGTGGAGCTCGCCCATGCCACCGATGATGGTCTGGCCGGTCTCCTCGTCCGAGTGGACCTGGAAGGAGGGGTCCTCCTCCGCGAGACGCTGGATGGCGACACCCAGCTTCTCCTGGTCACCCTTGGACTTGGGCTCGATCGCGACCTGGATGACCGGCGCCGGGAAGTCCATGGACTCCAGGATGACCGGGTTCTTCTCGTCGCACAGCGTCTCACCGGTGGTGGTCTGCTTCAGGCCCATGACGGCGACGATGTCGCCGGCGCCCACCGAGTCGATCTCCTCACGCTTGTTCGCGTGCATGCGGTAGATCTTGCCGATGCGCTCCTTCTTGCCCTTGACGGAGTTCAGCACCGCGGTGCCGGCCTCCAGGCGACCGGAGTAGATCCGGACGAAGGTGAGCTTGCCCAGGTGCGGGTCGCTCGCGATCTTGAACGCGAGGGCGGCCAGCGGCTCGTCGTCGGACGGCTTGCGCTTGACGACGACCTCGGCGTCCTTGACGTCCTGGCCCTCGATGGCCTCGACGTCGAGGGGCGACGGCAGGTAGCGGACGACGGCGTCGAGCAGGGGCTGGACGCCCTTGTTCTTGAACGCGGTGCCACAGAACACCGGGGTGACCGTGGTGTCGCCGCCCTTGCCGGAGGCGATGGTGATGCGACGGATCGCGGTGTAGAGCTGCTCCTCGGTGGGCTCCTCGCCCTCGAGGAAGAGCTCCATGAGCTCCTCGTCGTTCTCGGCGACGGCCTCGACGAGCTTGGCGCGCCACTCGTCGGCGAGCTCCTGCTTGTCGGCCGGGATGTCGACGACGTCGTACATCTCGCCCTTGGTCGCCTCGGCGGACCAGACGAGGGCCTTCATCTTCACGAGGTCGATGACGCCCTGGAAGTCGGCCTCGGCACCGATCGGGAGCTGCATGACGATCGGGGTGGCGCCGAGGCGGCCCACGATCATCTCGACGCAGCGGAAGAAGTCGGCGCCGGTCCGGTCGAGCTTGTTGACGAAGCAGATGCGCGGAACGCCGTAGCGGTCCGCCTGACGCCAGACGGTCTCGGACTGGGGCTCGACACCGGCCACGCCGTCGAACACGGTGACAGCACCGTCGAGCACGCGCAGCGAACGCTCCACCTCGACGGTGAAGTCGACGTGGCCCGGCGTGTCGATGATGTTGATCGTGTGGTCGACGTTCTCGAGCGGCCAGTGGCAGGTGGTGGCAGCGGACGTGATCGTGATGCCACGCTCCTGCTCCTGCTCCATCCAGTCCATCGTGGCAGCGCCGTCGTGGACCTCACCGATCTTGTACGAAACGCCGGTGTAGAACAGGATCCGCTCGGTGGTGGTCGTCTTGCCCGCGTCGATGTGGGCCATGATGCCGATGTTGCGCACCTTGGCCAGGTCAAGCGAAGTGGTAGCCATAAGGCTTCAGTCTTCTCTCGGTCTCGATGTGGGTTGCGACTACCAGCGGTAGTGCGCGAAGGCCTTGTTGGACTCGGCCATCTTGTGCGTGTCCTCGCGCTTCTTGACCGAAGCACCCAGGCCGTTCGAGGCGTCCAGGAGCTCGTTCATGAGGCGCTCGGTCATGGTCTTCTCGCGACGGGCGCGGGAGTAACCGACGAGCCAGCGCAGCGCGAGGGTGGAGGCACGACCGGGCTTGACCTCGATCGGCACCTGGTAGGTGGCGCCACCGACACGGCGGGACTTGACCTCGAGAGCCGGCTTGACGTTCTCGAGGGCGCGCTTCAGCGTGACGACCGGGTCAGCACCGGTCTTCTCGCGCAGGCCCTCCATGGCGCCGTAGACGATGCGCTCGGCGGTGGAGCGCTTGCCGTCGAGCAGGATCTTGTTGATCAGCGACGTGACAAGAGGAGAACCGTAGACCGGGTCGATGATGACCGGGCGCTTCGGGGCGGGGCCCTTACGAGGCATTCTTACTTCTCCTTCTTGGCGCCGTAGCGGCTGCGGGCCTGCTTGCGGTTCTTGACACCCTGGGTGTCGAGGGAGCCGCGGATGATCTTGTAACGAACACCAGGCAGGTCCTTCACACGGCCACCACGCACGAGCACGATGGAGTGCTCCTGCAGGTTGTGTCCCTCACCCGGGATGTAGGCCGTGACCTCGATGCCGCTGGTCAGACGCACACGCGCGACCTTACGGAGGGCCGAGTTCGGCTTCTTCGGGGTGGTCGTGAACACACGCGTGCAGACGCCACGGCGCTGGGGCGAACCCTCGAGAGCGGGCGTCTTGTTCTTCTCGACCTTGTCCTGCCGGCCCTTCCGGACCAGCTGCTGGATCGTAGGCACTACTTCTCCGGTTTCTGTGTGCCGTAAGTACTACTAACCTGGAACATTCACCGACCCACGCGGTCGGGCGTGTCGGATCCGGCGGACCTCCGCTGAGCGCGGAAAGGGCGCGGATCACGGTGGCCGGTCTTGGACTCACCGTGCGGTTGTGGACACGCACAGGAGCCCAGGCACACCCCAGGCACAAGGCATGAGCGTACCTATCGCACGGACTGCGGTCAAAAGAAAAGGACCCCCGCCGCCGGGCCGGGCCCCGATGGATCTTGGGACCGCCCCGGTGGAGGGCGTCGGACCGCACCGGTGAAGCACATCCGCGGCCCGCTGTCCACCGCACGCGGCGGCCCGCCGCGGGCCCGCGGTTCAGTCGCGGGCGGTGCGGCGGGACTCGGCGCGCGACTCCTCGGCCTCGGCCGCGGTGTCGGGCTCCAGGAACTGGCTGACCACCTTGACGAAGACGCCCATGCGCTCGTCGGGGACGCCGAGCCAGCGGGCGAAGTCCTCCATGGTGGGCTGCCAGTCGGTCGGCGGGAGCAGGTCCGCCGCGAGGGGGAGTTCCTCGGGGGTGACCCGGCCGGAGCGGATCAGCATGTCCCGGACGGAGACCCCGAGGAGCGGGGCGATCCTGCGCATGGTCTCCAGGTCGGGCATGCTCTGCCGCTGGAGCAGACGGGTCACCGCGGCCCGGTGGACCCCGGCCTCGTCCGCGATCCGGGACTTGCCGCCGCCGCGCGGGCTGTCGATGTCGTATCCGCGCCGTCTCATCAGGTCTTCGACCCAGCCGGCGAACTCGTCGAGCCCTTGACTGTTCATGCTCTACCGCTCCCTCATCATCCCCACCCTCCGGGCCCTTCACTCTAGCGTGCTTGCGCGCACGGAATTACGTGCTTTCGGGCACGCAATCGTGTCGAATCGATGAAGACCCCTCCACATCGCTAGTTGCGAGCTCGCACGCAACATGCGAGTCTGCTGACCGCCGCACTCGCCGGCCCCGGCCGCCGGGCCCTCGTGGCCCCGCGCCCGGCGGCCCCGGACCGTGGAGAGAACCGTCTTGTCCCAGCCCGACCCGACCCCCTGGCAGGCCGCCGCCGCGTGCGCCGGCCTCTCCCCGTCCGTCGTCTTCGCCCGCCGCGAGCGGCAGGCCGCCCCCGCCCTGCGGGCCTGCGCCGGCTGCCCCGTCCCCCGCGAGTGCGAGGCGGCCGTCGCCCCCGCCGAGAGCTGGTTCGACGGCGTCTGCGCGGGGCGCCTGTGGCGCAACGGACGCCCGGTGAAGCCCCGTTCGTCCCGATACGCGAAGCCGGGCGCCGCCGACCCGCTCGGCCGCCCGGACCCCGCCGACCCGCTCGGCCCGCTCGACCCCCGTACCGTCGCCGCGCAGCTCGACGCCGTGCTCGTCGCCGCCGCGGGCGACCGCGCCGGGGGCACCGCGTGACCGGGGACGCCGGCGCCGAGGCCGTCCTGCGGGACGTGCTGCTCTGGGCCGCCGCCCTGGTCCGGCAGTTCCCCGAGCTCGCCGAGGAGCTGGCGCCCGGCCGCCGCTCCCCCGCCGGCGCCGCGCCCGCCGCCCCGCGCGCCGGCGACGCCGAACTCCTGCGCCAGGAGCGGCGGGAGGCGCTGCTGCTGGAGCAGCGGCACGGGCTCGCCGTCCCCGGCCACGGCGCCGCCCCGATCCGGCTGCACGTCTCGGACTGCATCCGGGACGTGACCGACGGCGTGGTGGAGCTGGAGGAGGCCGTGTGCGCCCGGCTCGGGCTGCCGCGGCCGCCGCGGGCCGGGGTGACCGACCGGCTGCGCCGGGTCGTCGGGCTCCTCGACTCCGTCGCCGCCCACCCGGACCTGGCCCGCCATGTGCGGGACGAGATCCGGCGGATGGCCCGCCGGTGCGCGCGCACGCTCGGCGCGGCGGAGTCGGTGGTGCGGGTGGCCGGGCGCTGCCCGTGGTGCGACTCGGTCTCGCTGCGCGCCTTCCCGGACCGGCGGGCGGTGCTGTGCGTGAACCCCGCCTGCGTGTGCGCCGATCCGGTGTGCGGCTGCCAGGACGACCCGGCCTACCGGCACCTGTGGCGGGAGGACGCGTGGCGGGAGCTGGCGGACGCCTCCGGGGCCCGCACCGAGGAGATCGAGGCGGCGATGGACGACACCGAGGAGGCCTCGTGCTGAGCACGCCCCACCTGCCGGCCCTGATCCCGGGACCGCTGGCCGCCGAGGAGGCCGGGGTGGCGCCGGCGACCATCCGCAAGTGGGTCCAGCTGGGCCATCTGCGGGCCGCGGGCCGGGCGGGCCGCGCGCAGCTCTTCCGCCTGGAGGACGTCTTCGCGGCGGAGCGGGCGGCCCGGCGCCGGCCCCGTACCGCCTGACCGCCCGACCGCCTGACCGCCCGACCGCCGCCCGGAATCCGGCGGAGGGGGGGCCGCGCGTCAAGGCCGCCGGCGAGGGGCAGCCGCGCGATCAGCTGGGACTCGAGCCTGGATGTGTGGGGT
>NZ_JBHYKM010000079.1:6908-18227 GCF_042741435.1 Streptomyces sp. NPDC058955
CCGCCGCGGCCCCCTTACCCCCTGCCCCCCCCCCCGCCCCCCCGCCCCACCGCCCCCCGCAAGCGGGCGCCGCCCCCCGGGACCCCCCCCGCACAGGGGGCGCTCCGTCGTTCCGTCAGGCCTTCAGGAAGGCGTGGAGCGAGTCGGTGAGGGCCTCGGTGAAGCGGGCGCGGACGGGCTCGCCGACGCGGTCGAGGGAGAGGTACGGGTTGAGGTCCTCCAGCTCCACCAGCAGCAGTTCACCCTCCGGGGTGCGGCAGGCGTCGACGCGCTGGACGCCGTGCCGGAGCGTGTTCCAGTCGACGAAGCGGCGGGCGAAGGCGAGGTCGGCCGGGGTGGGTTCGTACGGCTCCAGGACCCAGCGGCGCTCCGGGTCGGGGGCGTACAGGGCGTACTGGAAGAGGTCGTCGACGAAGACGAAGGAGACCTCGTACGCGAAGTCGATCCGCGGCTGGACCAGGAGGTCCCCGTCGAGCGCGAGCCCTTCGAGCTCCTCGTGCGGCAGGAACCGCAGCCCTATGGAGTCGGCGCCGGCCTTGGGCTTGACGGCGTAGAGCGCGGCCCCGGGGAGCCGGCCGAGGTCCTCGCGGCGGTCGACGGTGGGGATGACGGGCAGTCCGGCGGCGGTGAGGTCGAGGAGGTACTGCTTGCCGGCCATGTCGCCGCGCCCGTGGAGCGGGTTGTAGACGCGGGTCCCGAGCGCGGCGGCCCGCTCGCGGAAGCGGTCGTACGCCTCCTGGTAGTGGAGGACCGGTCCGCTGTTGCGCACGACGACGGCGTCGAAGGAGTCCATGAGCGCGGCGGCGTCGCGCGGATGGCACAGCGCGAGATCGAACGAGGCCCGCAGCCGGGCGGTGAGCTCGATGTCCTCGTCACAGTAACGACGCCCACGGGCCGGGTAGGCGAGGTCGGTGACGTAGAGCAGACGGGGACGGTCGGCGGACATGTGCGACTCCTCGGGGAGGGGGCGGGACGGCCGGGGACGGGCTGGGCGGGGCGGGCGTATGGGGACAGGACGGCCGGGGGCCGGCCGGAGGTCGGACCCCGGACGGGCCACGAACGGGTCGGGGACAGGGCCAGGGTGGGGCTGGGGGCAGCCAACCTATCGGGCGGGGGTGGGCGGGCGGCAGGGGTGTGGGCGACGGTGTCTGCGCAGGTCAGGGCCCGCGGCGTGGGCCCCTCGTGGGATTCCCGTACAGCCCGGCCCCGTTTTAGTTGCGTGCGCGCACGCTCTCTGTCACAGTTGGTGCAGCGGCGGAGCTGTGCCCGGGAGACGGGTCGCAGGTCCGCCGTCGGTCGTCCGGGCGTGCTGCCGCGCCCCTCCCCCTCCCGCCGGCGCCCCCGGACGGCCGCCCCTCCCACCCACCGCCCCCTCCCGAGGAGAACCGCGATGACCACTCCCCCGAGTGCGTTCCCGGACGTCGAGAAGCTGGTCGTCGACGTCCTCAAGGCCGACCCGGCGCTGGCCGGGGCGGTGATCGCCGTCCAGGCGCCGGCCGGCTTCGACGGGACCCAGGCCGCCGTCCTGGTCAACCGCCGCGGCGGCGCCTGGATCGGCGACCAGCACGTCGACATGCCGCTGATCGAGTTCGAGGTGTACGGCCCGACCAAGCACGAGGCCCACGTCCTCGCCAACGCCGCCCGGCGCGCCCTGCTCGCCACCCTCGGCAAGCAGGTCGGCGTCAACGTCGTCCACGACGTGGAGGAGCAGGACGGGCCGCGCTGGCTGCCCGACTACCTCTACCGCGGCGCCAACCGCTACCTCTGCGTGCTGCGCCTCTCCCTCACCGTCTTCTGACGGCCCGCCGGACCCGTCCCCGTCCGGCCCCCCAGACCAGGGCCCCCCCGCCCGCGGGGGCCTTTGCGGACCCCGGGGCCCGGGCCCCGGGGCGGCGCCCCCCCCCCCGCCCGCGCGCGGGCCCCCTATTCACATGCCGTCACGCGACCGACTGGGCCGCCAGGGCCGGGCCCAGGTTCTCCCGGCGGATGCGCTGGTCGACGTAGAGGAGTCCGGAGGCCAGCGGCTGGAGCGGGGCGAGCAGCGCCTGGACGAGCAGCTGGACCAGTCCGACGACGGCCAGCAGTCCGCCGACGGCGAGGAACACCGTGCCGGGGGTGGGGCTGAGGTTCGCCTCGGCCTGGAGGGTGAACATCGAGAACTGGGCCACCAGGGAGACGCCCATCTGCACCACGAACGAGATGCCGCCGATGATCAGCAACATCACCAGGGTGCACCCGAAGATCCGCCACCAGGAGCCGCGCACCAGCTCCGCGGAGCGGCGCAGCGCGGCCAGCGGGCCGGCGGACTCGATCACCGCGGCGGTCGGGGCGAGGCTGTACCTGATCCAGATCCAGAGGGCGACCGGCAGGGTGGCGGCGCTCAGCAGGAGCACCAGCAGGCCGGTGATCAGCAGCCCGGCGCCGTTGTCGGTGTGGTGCCCCTCGTTCGAGGCGATGTTCGCGATCATCCCGCCCAGCATCAGGCAGAAGCCGACCAGCGAGAGCAGCACCGGGACGAGCGCGGCCAGCGCCGGCAGGAGGAGCGCGCCGAGCGTCGCGCCGAGCCGGGACCAGGACCGCCGCCACACCGCCCCGAAGCGGATCCTCCGGCCGAGCACCGCCTCCTGGACCACGGTCGCGACGGCGGCGTGCAGCAGACCGGTGGCGAGCAGCAGACCCAGCGCGCAGGCCAGCCAGATGATGCCGACACCGACGAAGAGCGGCGACAGCTCCGGCTGGTTGCCGTCCGGGCCGGGGGCGTCCACCCAGCGGTCGTACCGGTCGGCGAGCGCGGTCCAGGCGACCGTGCCCACCCCGAAGATGAGCGCGGCGGCCGCCGCGTAGGAGGCCAGGGAGACGCCGAGGAGCACCTTCCAGTGGCGGCGGTACGTCTCGAAGGAGCCGGCCAGGACGTCGCCGAGGTCCAGCGGGGCCAGCGGTATCACACCGGGCTTCGGCGGCGGCGGGACGGCCGCGCGGCCGTACCCGTACGGCCCAGGGGCGTAAGTCATGGGCCATACCGTAGCCGCCGCCGTTGTGTACGCCCGTACACAACGGCGGGTACCCTCGGGCCATGGGTTACGGACTGCTCGCCGGGGCCATAGCGGCCGAGATCATCGCCACCACCTCCATGAAGTACAGCGAGGGCTTCACCAGGCTCTGGCCCTCGCTCGTCACCGGCGCCGGGTACGTCATCGCCTTCGCCCTGCTCGCCCAGGCCCTCAAGACCCTCCAGGTCGGCACCGCCTACGCGATCTGGTCCGGCGTCGGCACCGCCGCCGTCGCCGGCATCGGCGTCCTCTTCCTCGGCGAGACCCTGAGCCTCGCCAAGATCGCCGGGATCGTCCTCATCGTCGCCGGCGTCGCCGTGCTCAACCTGGGCGGGGCGCACTGATGGCCCGGGCCAGGCGGTACGACCCCGGGCGGCGCGAGCGGATCGTGGACGCCGCCCTGCGGGTGGCGCGCCGGGACGGGATCGGCGGGCTGAGCCACCGCACGGTCGCCGCCGAGGCGGACGTGCCGCTCGGCTCCACCACGTACCACTTCGGCTCCCTCGACGAACTCCTCGTCGCCGCCCTCCGCAAGGTCAACGCCGGCCTCGCCGAGGAACTGCGGAGCCGGCCCGCCCGCGACGGCGACACCCTCGCCGACGGGCTCGCCCGGCTGCTCGGCGGCTGGCTCGGAGCCGAACGGAGCCAGGTGGAGCTGGAGTACGAGCTCTACCTCGCCGCCCTGCGCCGCCCCGCGCTCCGGCCCGTCGCCGCCGAGTGGGCCGAGGAGGTCGTCGCCGCCCTCGCCCCGCACACCGGGCGGACCACCGCCCGCGCCCTGGTCGCCCTGATGGACGGCATCGGCCTCCAGGTGCTGCTCACCGGCGCGCCGTACGACGAGGCGTACGCCCGCGAGATGATCGCCCGGATCCTGAACGAAGAGCCGAAAGGGCAGGCCGGGGCCTTGTCGGAAGCTCCGGCCGGCCCGACCGGCACCTGAGACCGGTTGGCCCGCGCGGGGGCCGGACCGTTAGGTTTTCCGTCATGACCACCACTGCTCCCCGCACCACCGGCGCCGTCGCCGCCGGCCTCGCCACCCTCGCCGGCGACGGCACCGTCCTCGACACCTGGTTCCCCGCCCCCGAGCTCACCGAAGAGCCCGGCGAGGCCGGCACCACGCGACTCTCCCCCGACGAGGCGGTGAACGCCCTCGGCGAGGGCGCCGCCAAGGCGCTCGGCGTGGACGCCCGCCGCGGCGTCGAGGTGGTCGCCGTCCGCACCGTGATCGGCTCCCTCGACGAGAAGCCGCTCGACGCGCACGACGCCTACCTCCGCCTCCACCTGCTCAGCCACCGCCTGGTGAAGCCGCACGGCCAGAGCCTGGACGGCGTCTTCGGCCTGCTCGCCAACGTCGCCTGGACCTCGCTCGGCCCGGTCGCCGTCGACGACATCGAGAAGGTGCGGCTCAACGCCCGCGCCGAGGGCCTGCACCTCCAGGTCACCTCGATCGACAAGTTCCCCCGCATGACCGACTACGTCGTGCCCGCCGGCGTCCGGATCGCCGACGCCGACCGCGTCCGCCTCGGCGCCCACCTCGCCGCCGGCACCACCGTCATGCACGAGGGCTTCGTCAACTTCAACGCCGGCACCCTCGGCACCTCCATGGTCGAGGGCCGCATCTCCGCCGGCGTCGTCGTCGGCGACGGCTCCGACATCGGCGGCGGCGCCTCCACCATGGGCACCCTCTCCGGCGGCGGCAACGTCGTCATCTCCATCGGCGAGCGCTGCCTGATCGGCGCCGAGGCGGGCGTCGGCATCGCCCTCGGCGACGAGTGCGTCGTCGAGGCCGGCCTGTACGTCACCGCCGGCACCCGGGTCACGATGCCCGACGGTGAGATCGTCAAGGCCCGCGACCTGTCGGGGCAGTCGAACATCCTGTTCCGCCGCAACTCGGTCACCGGCGCCGTCGAGGCCCGCCCGAACAACGCGGTCTGGGGCGGCCTCAACGACATCCTGCACAGCCACAACTGACGGCCCGACCGCCCTCCCGGCCCCGCTCGGACGGCCGGGAGGGCGGTCAGCCGCTCCCCGTGCAGCGCCATCAGGCGCCGACCCGCCGCCACCACGTACCACTGGTCGAGCGCCTTGCTGCCGTCGTGACGGCACGGCAACCGAATCCGGTCACGGAGCGTTGTCACGGCGGAGCGGAGTGCTCCACCGAGAGACGAGCGAGGAGCCGACATGAGGACGAAGCCCATGGTCGCCGGGGTGCTGGCCGCGGCGGCGGTGCTGCTGCCGGCGGGGGCCGCCCGGGCGGACGAGACGCACACGCACAACGGGCCGACGGTGAACAACGGCCCCAGTCTCAGCCTGCACACCGGGCAGATCGACGACCCGCTGGAGGACGTGCTGGAGCACGCGGCGATCCTCGGGCGGACCTACACGACCGACTCCGCCTGAACCAGCTCCGCCAGGAGCGCGCGCAGCCCGTCGGCCGTCTCCCGGTCGGCGGGCCGCAGCGGCTCCCGGAGCGGGCCGCCGAGCAGCGCCTTCACGGTGACCGTGCCGGGCAGGCCGGCCGCCATCATCCGCTCGACCAGCGGCAGCGTGCGGGCGTGCCGTCGCGCGGCCAGGGCGGTGTCGCCGGCGTCGTACGCGTCGAGGACGGCGGCGAGCGGGCCCGGCGCCACGTTCGCGACCGTGCTCACGTAGCCGGCGCCGCCGACCGCGTACAGCGGCAGGTTCAGCTCCTCGCTGCCGGAGTAGTACGCGAGCCCGGTCTCGGCGATCAGCCGGGCCGCGGTCAGGAGGTCGTACGAGCAGTCCTTGACGGCCGTGATCCGCGGGTGTGCGGCCAGCCGGCGCATGGTGTCGGGCTCGACGCGGGTGCCGGTGCGGCCGGGGATGTCGTAGACCGTCACGGGGAGCCCGGTGGAGTCCGCGACCTTCAGGAAGTGGGCGGCGACCGCGTCCTGCGGCGGGCGGCTGTAGTACGGGGTGACGACGAGCAGTCCGTCGGCGCCGGCGGCCTCCGCCTGGCGGGCCAGCTCCACGGTGTGCCGGGTGTCGGCCGTGCCTACGCCCGCGACCAGCGCGGGGGCCGGGCCGACCGCCTCCCGCACCGCGCGGACCAGCGCCGCCTTCTCGGCGTCCGTGGTGGTGGGGGACTCGCCGGTGGTGCCGTTGAGGACCAGGCCGTCGCAGCCCTCCCCGACCAGCCGGGCGGCCAGCTTCCCGGCCGCGTCGAGGTCGAGGGCGCCGGCGTCGGTGAAGGGGGTGACCATCGCGCAGAGGGTGCGGCCGAAGGGGCGTTGGGTGCTCATGCGGGAAGTCTGGGCGCCGACGACCGTGAAGGTCCACTTAGATCTGCTTGGGCGGAACGTTCAGCCCGGCTGAACGGATGCGGGGTCAGAGGGCCAGCTTGAAGCCCTCGTGGCTCCGGGCGTACCCCAGCGAGGCGTAGAAGCGGTGGGCCTCGGCGCGCTCCTTGTTGCTGGTCAGCTGGACGAGGGCGCAGCCGCGCGCGCGGGCCCGGTCCGCCGCCAGCTCCATCAGCCGGCGGCCCAGGCCGGCGCCCCGGAGGTCGGCCCGGATCCGGACCGCCTCGATCAGCGCCCGCTCGGCGCCGCCCTTGCCGAGGCCCGGGATGTAGGTGGCCTGGAGGCAGCCGAGGACCGTGCCGTCCGCGTCGGCCAGCACCAGCATCTCGTTGCGGGGGTCGGCCTCGATGGCCGCGAAGGCCCGCTCGTACGCCTCGGTGACCGGGACGGTCGACGGGTCGACGACCCGTCGCTCGTCGGCCAGGAGGGCGAGGACGGCCGGGAGTTCGGCGCGGGTGGCGGGGCGGAGCAGTGATGGGGGCATGGCCGGAAGTCTTCCATGCCCGCGGAAGCCCCTTGACCTCAAGCTTGGTTGAGGGCGGAGCGTGGGGGGTGTTCCGAACGACACCCGCACGAGGAGAGCGCCATGACCGTCGTCGTCCACCCCCAGGCCCGCCCCGACCTGTACCGCCCCGGTGTCGGCCAGGTCCTGATCAGCACCTGGAGCGTCGGCACCCCGGAGCGGCAGCGCGCCGCCGTGGAGGCCGTCCGCCGGGCCTGGGAGTCGCGCCCCTGGCCGGACCCCCGGCTGCTCTCGTACACGATCTACGCCGGCACCGACGGCGACACCCTGCTGCACTACTCGCAGTGGACGGGCTGGGAGGCGTACCTGGACTTCGTCGCCACCCACCGCGACGACCGCAACGGCGAGATCGACGCGGCCGTGCCCGGCATCCGGCGGATCGAACTGCACCGCTACGAGCCGCCGTTCCGCTCCGCCGTGCTGAGCGAGGAGAGCGCCGGGGCGGTGCCGGGGACGCTCGCCGCCGTCGAGGTCGAGTTCGACGGGGCCGACCCGGAGCGGCAGCGGGCCTGGGTGGACGCGGTGGTCGCGGCCCTCGCCGACGACGAGGGGCACCGGCCGGCCCGGGGCGGGATCGGCGCCCACTTCCACCTCTCCGCCGACGGCACCCGGGTCTTCGACCACAGCGAGTGGGTCCGTGAGCAGGACCATGTGGAGTGGCAGGCCGAGTACGCGCCGCTCAGCGACGCCTGGCGGGCCGTCCACCACCACCCGGGGCTGGTCGGCAGCCGCGTCCGCAGGTACGCGCCCGCGCTCAGCCTGAGCGCGGGCGCGTAGCGCGGGATCCGGGTTACGGGCGGAAGCGCAGGACCTGCGGGTCGTGGTCGCTGTTCTGGTCCGCGAACTCGGCGTTGATGTGCACGCTGTCGTACTCGAAGTGGTGCACGCCGGGGCTGGTCAGGATCTGGTCGAGGACCTGGCTGTTGCCCTGGTAGACGTACGAGTAGCGCTCGGAGCGGGGCAGCGAGGCGATGGCCGGGTAGAGGGCGTCGCCGTCGGTCAGCGCCTCGGTCGTGCCGGAGAACTCGAAGTCGTTGATGTCGCCGACGACGAGGACGTCCGCCTGCTTGTCGAGCGCGGTGATCTCCTTCACGAAGGCGTTCACGGCCTGCGCCTGGAGGTGGCGCTTGGCCTCGGAGGAACGGTTCGGCGGCTGGTGGTGGGAGACGATCGACTCGTCGCCGCCCTTCGAGCCGAAGTGGTTGGCGATCACGAAGACCGTGCGGCCGCGGAAGGTGAACTCGCCCGCGAGCGGCTTGCGGCTGGACTCCCAGGCGGCGTTCGCCGGGTCGATCCGGCCGGGGGAGAGGGTGAGGGCGGCGCGGCCCTTCGAGCCGGTGACGCCGGTCGCGGTGGTCGCGTCGCCGCCCGCGCGGTCCACGAAGGAGACCCGCTCGGGGTTGAAGAGGAAGACCTGACGGATGTTGCCGCCGGGCTCGCCGCCGTCCTTGTTGTTCTCCGGGTCGATCGAGCGCCACTCGTACGCCGGGCCGCCGGCCGCCACGATCGCGTCCGTGAACTTCTTCAGCGTCTGGCCGGCCGAGACCGTGCCGTCGTTCTTGGCGCCGTTGTCGTCCTGGATCTCCTCCAGGGCGACGATGTCCGGGGTGGCGAGGTTCTCGACGACCGCCTTGGCGAGCGCGTCGAACTTCTCCTGCGGGTCGGTCGGGTCGAGGTTCTCCACGTTGTACGTGGCCACGGCCAGCTCGTTCTTGTGCTGCTTGTCGGTGACCTCGCGCTCCAGGCCCATGTCCTGGAGGGTGCCGAGGGTGCGGGCGGTGAGCGTGTAGCCGCCGAACTGGTTGAAGTCGAGCGGGCCCTCGGTCGTACCGGTCAGCCAGTCGCCGACGTTCGCCTTCGGGAAGGGCTGCTGGGCGAGCGGGATCAGCGACTGGATCTGGAGCCGGCCGGTGTTCTGGGACTCGTACGAGCCGTAGACCGTGCCGCCGCGCTCGTTGTCGTTCTCCCAGGGCTTCACCGTGACCCACAGCTCGGAGTACGGGTCGGTGGCGCCGACGACGCGGGAGGAGCCGACGCGGACGTTGGTGCCCTCCAGGGACTCGTAGTAGTCCAGGGCGTACGTCTCGGGGGCCAGCTCCAGGCCGTTGATCGAGCCGCCGTTCGCCGGGTCGCCCGCGGGCGCGTACGCGTCCGGCACCGACCAGGGGGCGATGGTGACCGGGGCGGGCAGCGCGTTGCCCTTCGAGACCACGGTGACCTTCGGGCGGGACAGCTGGGTCAGCGACTGGTTGCCGGAGTTCAGGCCGCCGGGGACGTACTCGGTGACCGTGCCGTCGACGCTGACCGCGTCGCCGACCGCGACCGTCGGGGTGGAGCTCGTGAAGACGAACAGGCCCTCGCTGGTGGCCGGGTTCTCGTCGCCCTGCGGGTCCTGCATCCAGAAGCCGCGCGAGGAGCCGTAGCCGCGGACGCCGGTGACGATGCCCGTCACCCCGGTGACCTGCTTGCCGGCCAGCGGCGAGACCCGGGTGGTGCCCTGGACGTCGTGGATGCGGACGACGGCGGTGTCCTCGGCCGCGGCGCTCTGCGAGCCGGCGAGCAGACCGGCCGCGAGCGCGGCCGCGACCACCGCGGAGACGGCGGCGGTTCTCGGTATGGAGGAAGACATCAGGAGGCTCCGAGGGTGCTTGGAGGAAGGGCAGAGAGATCTACGCGCGTCAATCTCTTGGTAGAGCGCCCCACTTGTCAAGGGTCGACGGGTGTACGAAGGCTGACGGGCCCGTGAACCGGCGGGCGGTACCCCGGATGCGTCTACGCTGGGACGCCGGCCCCACACCGGTGCCGGCCGGTCCCCACCGGGCACCCCACCGATCCACGCACGCGTCGAGGAGATCCCCCACATGGCTGCGGAGCACCCCACCCTTCCCCCCGTTCGGCTGCCCTCGGACGCGGAGCTGGCTCGGGAAGCCCTGGCCGCCCCCCTCCTCGCCCGCGCCGTCCTCCTCGCGCGCTGGGCCGGACCCGACACCCGGGTCGGCGCAGGCGGCGAACTCGTCGACGAGCAGCTGCCGGACGCCGCCGAAGTCCTCGGCCTCGGCGACGACGAGGACGCCGAGTACTGGGCGGGCGACGCCTGGCGGCTCGCCGTCGACACCGGCCTGGTCGACGTCGAGGACGGCGCCGACGACGACAACCCCGGCACCGCCGCCCCCGGCGAGAACCTCGCCGTCGTCACCGGCGGTGCGCCCCGGGACGTGCTCGCCCTCTGGCTCGACGCCTTCGAGGCGGTCTTCGCCGACGCCGTCGCCCCCGTCCTCGACGACCTGGAGCCGCTGCTCGACGAGGACGGCGGCCTCGACCTCGACACCCTCGACTGGGACCCGGAGGCGGAGGCCGACTTCCTGGAAGGCGTCCTCGGCAACCTCTACCTGCTGACCGTCAGCGAGGGCGGCCCCGGCGACGGGCCCGTGCCGCTGCCCGCCCTCGCCGCCTCCATGGTCGTCCCCGACGACATGGGCGAGCCCACCGACGACGTCCTGGAGCAGGTCTCCGACGCGATGATGCGGCTGGACGAGCAGTTCCGGCTCCTGGAGCCCATCGGCCTCGTCGAGTACCAGCCCGTCGACGAGGCCCTGATGGCCGAGGAGGGCGAGGAGCCGGCGCCGCCCGTCGACGACGAGGACGTCACCCGCTACGGCATGGTCCGGCTCACCCCGCTCGGCCTCTTCGGCGTCCGCACCCGCATGGTGGAGGCCGGCGTCGCCGCCCCCGCCGTCGGCGACCTCGCGGAGAAGGACGCCGACGCCCTCCTCGCCGGCCTGGTCGGCTACCCCGAGCCGGCCGCCCGCGCCGAGACCGAGGCGTGGCTCGCCGGCCGCGAGCCGCTGCCCGCCGCCGCCGACCTCCTCGCCGCCGCCCGCGGCTCCGACCCCGAGTCCCCGCTCCGCCGCCTCCACTGCCAGCAGGCCCTCGCCCTCGTCGGCCCCGACGCCGAGCCGGTGGTCCGCGCCGTCCTCGACGACCCGGAGCTCGGCGGCCTCGCCCGCGTCTGGCTCGCCGAGCGCGGCGCCTCCGACGTGCCCCCGCCGCCGGAGTCCATGATCTTCTGGCTCGCGGTCGACACCATCGCCGCCCAGCTCGACGCCTCCGGCGAGCCGGCCGAACTCCAGGAGCTCATCGAGGGCCTGACCAGTCGGCACACCGGCTTCCTGGAGACCGCCTGGCGGGTCGAGCACCCCGCCACCGCCGACGTCCTCGACGCGATGGGCCGGCTCCACCCGGACAAGACGGCCGCCAAGGAGGCCCGCAAGGCCGCCTTCAAGGCCCGCTCGCGCACCGGCTCCGCCTGACGGCCCCGACGCGGGGGGCCCATAGCCGGGGGGGGGGGGGGGCGCCCCCGCCCGGGCCCCCCGCCGTCAGCGCCCCTAGCCACGGGGCGCGCGGGGGGGGGGGGCTAACCCCCCCC
>NZ_JBHYKM010000079.1:18237-20010 GCF_042741435.1 Streptomyces sp. NPDC058955
CCGCGCCCCCCCCCCGCCCCGCGGCCCGCCCCCCCCCCCCGCCGCCCCCCCCCCCCCCCCCCGGGGGGGGGCGCCGGGGGGGGGGGGGGGGGGCCCCCCCCGCGGCCGTTCCCACGGCGTTCAGCCGCCGTTCCCGTGGGCGCGCGAGGGTGTGCGCGACAACCGGCACTCAGCTTGGGGAGAGACCGCACACCATGGCGCTCAACCGCAGAGAGTTCACCCAGAAGTCCGCCCTCGCCGGCTTCGCCCTCACCGGCGCCGTCGGTGTGCTCGCCACCGCCCCCGAGGCCCTCGCGAGCGACGAGGCCGCCCACGGCGGCCCCGACGGCCACGGCCACGGCCACGACCGCCTCGGCTACGGCCCGCTCGTCGCCGACCCCGACGGCCTCCTCGCCCTGCCCGAGGGCTTCACCTACCGCGTGATCACCCGCACCGGCGTCACCCGCCTGGAGAGCGGCGAGTTCACCCCGGCCAAGCACGACGGCACCGCCGCCTTCGCCGGCCCGCGCGGCACCACGTACCTGGTGAACAACCACGAGATCAAGGGCGACCGCGCCAAGGTCGCGTTCCCCGTCCCGCTCGCCGAGGGCCTGGTCTACGACCCGGGCGCCGGCGGCGGCTGCACGGTCGTCGAGGTGCACCGCGACGGCACCGTGGCCGAGTGGGTCGGCATCGCCGGCACCTCCACCAACTGCGCCGGCGGCCGCACCGCCTGGGGCACCTGGCTGACCTGCGAGGAGAACTCCGACCTTGCCGGCAAGAACGGCATGACCAAGGACCACGGGTACGTCTTCGAGGTCGACCCCCGCGACCGCCGGGCCAACCTCGACTCCAAGCCGCTGAAGTTCTTCGGCCGTTACGACCACGAGGCCGTCGTCATCGACCCCAAGCGCGGCCACGCCTACCTCACCGAGGACGCCTCGGGCCCCAACGGCCTCCTCTTCCGCTGGGTCCCGCCGCAGGACTTCGAGCACGGCCGGGGCAGGCTGCGCACCCTCGCCGACGACGCCGGCGTCCTCCAGGCCGCCAAGTGCATCGACTCCGCCGGGCGGTTCGTCGACGACCTCTCCCGCGCCACCCGCATCGGCACCGTCTACGGCGTCGACTGGGAGGACGTCCCCGACCGCGACGCCCGCACCACGCCGGTGCGCAAGCAGTTCGCCGACGGCCAGGTCACCCGCGCCCGGAAGCTGGAGGGCATGTGGTGGGCCGACGGCGGTGCCTACGTCGTCTCCTCGTACGCCCGCGAGGAGAGCCCCGGCGCGGCCCACGACGGCCAGGTCTGGTTCTACGACCCCAAGCGCCGCACCCTCACCCTCAAGGTGCAGTTCGGCGTGAACCCCGCGCCCGAGCAGGACGGCGCCTACGACTCCCCGGACAACATCACCGTCTCCCCGTACGGCGGGATCGTCATCGCCGAGGACGGCGAGGGGATCCAGCACCTCATCGGCGCCACCGACTCGGGCCGCACCTACCCGATCGCCCGCAACGACCTCAACGACAGCGAGTTCGCCGGCGTCGTCTTCTCGCCCGACGGCGACACGCTGTACGCCTCCATCCAGAACCCGGGGATCATGGTCGCGATCACCGGCCCCTGGCGCCGCCAGCCCCGCCGCTGACGCACCGTCGGTCCCGGACCGCCGGAGCCGGGGCGAGCTGTGAGGATTCGGGTCGGGGGCTACATCAGGGTGGCCCCGGGGGGAAGGTCGCGGCTAAAATAGAGGAAGGTGGCCTAGGGAGAGAAAAAATCTATGAGGAGATTAGGGCGGGTGT
>NZ_JBHYKM010000079.1:20020-24793 GCF_042741435.1 Streptomyces sp. NPDC058955
GCGGGGGGCGGGGGGCGCGCGCGCGCGCGCGCGCGCGCGCCCCCCGCCCCCCGCCGCCCCCGCGCGCGGGCGCGGGGGGGCGGGCGCGCGGGGGCGCGCCCGCGGGCGCCCCCCTTCGCACACACACAGTGGGGCGCCCCCTGTCATCCCAAATCAACGCGCACTTCCTTCCCACGACGTTCTGCGGCCCGTGGGCCGGACCCTGTTGCGCGACCGGGCCTACGAGTCGCTGCGCGAGGCGATCGTGCGCGGCGACCTCGCCCCCGGCGCCCTCCTCAAGGACGCCGACCTCGCCGACCGGCTCGGCCTCTCCCGCGCGCCCGTCCGCGACGCCCTCGCCCGCCTCACCGTCGAGGGCCTCGTCGAGACCAAGCCGCAGAGCTACACCCGGGTCACCCGGCCGGTCAGCCGGATCGTCCGCGACGCCGCCTCCGTGGTCCGGGTGATGCACGAACTCGCCGCCCGCACCGCCGTCCCGCTGCTCGGCCCCGAGGCCATCCGCGCCATGCGCGAGGCCAACGAGCGCTTCGCCGCCGCCGTCCGCGTCTCCGACGTCGAGGCCGCCCTCGACGCCGACGACGAACTGCACCAGGTCCTCGTCGGCGCCAGCGGCAACCACGCCGCCGCCGCCACCATCGACCGCTACACCCCGCTGCTCCGCCGCGTCGAGCGCCGGCTCTTCGGGAACCCCGACAGCTGCGCCTCCGCCGAGCTCCACACCCGCCTCATCGACGCCTGCGCCGCCGGGGACGCGGAGGAGGCCGTCCGGATCACCAGCGAGATCTGGGCCGCCCTGGAACAGCTGGCCGACGACGCCATCGAGGTCGCCGAGGTCACCGGCATCCCCGCGCCCGCGCCGTCGCCGGCGTAACCCCGTCCCGCCACCCAAGGGAGAGCCGCCCGTGCCGATCACCGACTTCGACCGCTATCCGCTCCTCTTCGGGCCCTCCCCGGTCCACCCCCTCGAACGGCTCGGGCACCACCTCGGCGGCGCGACCCTCTGGGCCAAGCGCGAGGACTGCAACTCCGGTGTCGCGTACGGCGGGAACAAGACCCGCAAGCTGGAGTACCTGGTCGCGGACGCCCTCGCGCAGGGCTGCGACACCCTCGTCTCCATCGGCGGCGTGCAGTCCAACCACACCCGCCAGGTCGCGGCGGTCGCCGCCCGCGCCGGGCTGAAGTGCGTGCTGGTGCAGGAGAGCTGGGTCGACTGGCCCGACGCCGTCTACGACAAGGTCGGCAACATCCTGATCAGCCGGCTCGCCGGCGCCGACGTGCGGCTGGTCCGGGCCGGCTTCGGGATCGGCTTCAAGGAGAGCTGGGAGCAGGCGCTGCGGGAGGTCGAGGAGCGCGGTGGGAAGCCGTACGCGATCCCGGCCGGCGCCTCCGACCACCCGCTCGGCGGCCTCGGCTTCGCGAACTGGGCCTACGAGGTGGCCGAGCAGGAGCGGGAGCTCGGCGTCTTCTTCGACACGGTGGTGGTCTGCTCGGTGACCGGCTCCACCCAGGCCGGCATGGTGGCCGGCTTCGCCGCGCTCGCCGAGGAGGGCGGCCGGCCGCGCCGGATCATCGGCGTCGACGCCTCCGCGAAGCCCGCCGAGACCCATGAGCAGATCACCCGGATCGCCCGCTCGACCGCCGCCCTCATCGGCGTCGAGCGCGAACTCGACGGCGCCGACGTGGAGCTGGACGAGCGCTACCACGCCGGCGTCTACGGCGTCCCGGACGAGGCCACCCTCGACGCGATGCGGCTGGCCGCCCGCACCGAGGGCATGGTCACCGACCCCGTCTACGAGGGGAAGTCGATGGCCGGGCTGATCGACCTGGTGGACCGGGGCGAGATCGGCCGCTCCTCGACCGTGCTCTACGCCCACCTCGGCGGCCAGCCCGCCCTCAACGCCTACAGCGCGCTCTTCGTGTAGCGCGCCGGGACCGGCCGCTCAGAGCGCCTGGGCGGCCGGCTTCACCATGCCCCGGACCGTCCGGGACTTCACGAACTCGCCCATCGCGGTCATCTCCCACTCGCCGGAGAACTGCTTGATGAGCTTGGCCATCATCACGCCGGTCTGCGGCTCGGCGGAGGTCAGGTCGAAGCGGACCAGCTCCTCGCCGGTGGCCGCGTCCATCAGCCGGCAGTACGCCTTGGCGACCTCGGTGAACTTCTGCCCGGAGAACGAGTTCACCGTGAAGACCAGACCGGTGGCGTCGGCCGGCAGCCGGCCCAGGTCGACGGTGATGACCTCGTCGTCGCCCGCGCCCTCGCCCGTCAGGTTGTCACCGGAGTGCCGGACGGCCCCGCCCAGGATGGTCAGCTTGCCGAAGTAGCAGCTGTCCAGGTGGTTGCGCTGGGGGCCGTACGCGATGACCGAGGCGTCCAGGTCGATGTCCTTGCCCCGGTACGCGGGCTCCCAGCCGAGGCCCATCTTCACCTGGGAGAGCAGCGGGCGGCCGCCCTTGACCAGCGAGACCGTCTGGTTCTTCTGGAGGCTGACCCGGCCCTTGTCGAGGTTGATCTTGCCGGTGGGGGCCGGGGCGGCGGCCGGGGCCGCGGCGGCGAGCCGCGGGTCCACCGGGGGAGCCGGCGGCATCGGCGGGGGAGTGAACGACGGCAGGGTCTGCGCGGAGTGCACCTGCGGCGGGGTCTGCCCCGGCGGGGTGTGCATCGGCGGCGGGGTGTACGCCGGCGGGGCGACGGGCGCCGGGGCGGCGGCGGCCGGCTCCTCGTCCACGGAGACGCCGAAGTCGGTCGCGATGCCGGCCAGGCCGTTCGCGTACCCCTGGCCGACGGCACGGACCTTCCAGGCGCCGTTGCGCTGGTAGATCTCGACGACCACCAGGGCCGTCTCGGTGGCGAGCTGCGGCGGGGTGAAGGTGGCGATGACCGCGCCGCTGTCGGCGTCGCGGACGGTCGCGGTGGGCTCGATGCCCTGGAAGGTCTGTCCTGCGGCGTCCGGACTGGCGGTGACCACGATCCTCTCGATGCCGGCGGGCAGGCCGCCGGTGTCCACCAGGATCGCGTCCGGCGCGGTGCCGCCGCCGGAGCGGTAGGTGACACCGGGCCCGGCGGGCTGGTTGTAGAAGATGAAGTCGTCGTCCGAGCGCACCTTGCCGTTGGCGCCGAGCAGCAGGCCCGAGACGTCGAGCCGCACCGGGGCGGCGACGTCCACCGCGACACGGGGGGCGGTGAGCGGGAGGTTCGAGCCGGGGGTCATTGCGGTCATGCCAGGCCTAACGCTCCGGGGAGCTTTGCCGTTCCCTTACCCACGACGGGTTCCGCCGGCCTGGTTACGCGGATGGTTCCGCGCCTGCCGCTCATTGCCGAAACGGTACGCCCCGGTCCAGCGGGCCATCACCGGCTGGACGTCGCCGGACGCGGCCTCGGCCAGGAACTTCGCGGCCCGGGCGCCGCGCAGGACCCCGGCGGGCCGGCCGTGGTGGGTGAGGACGACGGAGCCGTCCTTGCGCTCTTCGTACGAGAAACCCCGTGGTGGTGGCATGCCGGGCATCCTGCCCGTCCCGGACGGGTCCGTCATATGAATTATCTTTCGCATCGTGGGTGCTGTGGGTGGGAGCTCTTTTACGACCGGGGACGTCGACGAGGCGCGTCAGGAACTCGACGCGCGCTACTACACGAGCCGGATGGACGTCGTCGACGAGCACCGGAGCTTCGCCGCCCGGTTCGACATCGTCGAGTTCGGGCCGCTCGTCATCGGCGACCTGAGCTGCGGGGCCGACGTCCGGATGAGCTTCGGCGAGCTGGGCGCGTACCACGTCAACGCCCCGATGAGCGGCACCATGGAGATGCGCCAGGGCCGCGGCCCCGCCGTCCACGCCTCGGCCCGGGAGGCGCTGCTCCTCGACCCCGCGGGGGACACCTTCCTCGACCGCTGGAGCGGCGACGGACGGATCCTCTCCGTCAAGGTCGGCGCCGCCGAACTGCGCGACCGGCTGGAGAGCCTGCTCGGCCGGCCGCCGCAGGGCGGCCTCGCCTTCCGCTCCGGCCTCGACATCTCGCGCGGCCCCGGCCTCAGCTGGGTGCGCTTCGCCCGCCGGGTCGCCGCCGAGGCGCTCGCCGGGGAGGGCCTCGCCCACCACGAACTCGTCGCCCGCCCGCTCCAGGAGGCGCTGCTCAACGGCCTGCTGCTGGCCGCCGAGCACCCCTGGCGGGACGAGCTGGCCCACCCCGGCGGGCCGCGCCGCCCGGCCCCGGTCAAGCGCGCCATGGACGCCGTCCGGGAGCGCCCCGAGCACCCCTTCACCACCACCGAACTCGCCGCCCACGCGCGCGTGAGCGTCCGCCGGCTCCAGGAGTCCTTCCGGGAGTACGTCGGGATGTCGCCGATGGCGTACGTCCGGGAGGTCCGGCTCGAACGGGTGCGGGAGGAGCTGCGGGCGGCGGAGCCGGACGAGGTGAGCGTCAGCGAGGTCGCCTGGCGCTGGGGCTTCGCGCACCAGGGGCGGTTCGCCGTCCGCTACCGCGAGAGGTTCGGCGAGTCCCCGTCCCGGACGCTGCGGACGGCGCCGTGAGCCGGGCGGTGCGCCCCTGTGCTCCTGCCGGTCGCGCATTCCGGACAGAGGCCGCGTTCCGCGGCTCGCGGTGATCTTGGAGGCCGCCTACCGTGGTCGCGTCCGGCGCTGCCAGCGCGCGCCGTCGAACCGGGCCCCGCCGGCGCCCCCCGAAAACACGCCCGGCCCCCGGACGGCCGCCCGTGCCCCGCCGGTCTGGTTAAAAAAAAAACCAAACCACCAAAAAAAAAAAAAAAAAAAAAAAAA
>NZ_JBHYKM010000079.1:24803-33423 GCF_042741435.1 Streptomyces sp. NPDC058955
AGGCATTTAGTTGGGCTGGTACTTTTTTTTAAAGGACACCGGCCGCGTCGGGGGGGGGGGGCGGGGGGGCCCGGCGCGCGCGGTCGACCGGGGCCCGGCCGGCACCCCCGTACCACGGGCCGGCCCCGCGGACGGCCGCCTGTCCCAGGCGGCGCCGGATCACACCGTCGGCGCGTGCGGCCACCGGGGGCGTCCGCGGTGAAGCCGCCGCCCGGGTATGAGGTCGTCGGGGCTGCCCTCCGGCGGGAGTCCCCGCGCGGCGAGGAGCTTCGCGGCGTCCTGCTGCGTGCCGACCCCGCCCCGTACGCCTGCGCCGCCGCCGGCACCGACCCGGCGCACGTCCTCCGTCCCCTCGCCGACGGCTCCACCACACGGGCCTGGCCTCCGACGGCGGCCTGGCGGGGGTCCGCGCCGCCCTGGCGCGGCTCGGCTAGCCGACCAGGCGTCCGTCCCTGGCCACCACCCGGCCCGCCCGGACCACCAGGTCCCGGCTCGGCAGGTCCACCACGACCTGCGGCAGGCACTCGCCCTCGACCAGCATGAAGTCGGCCGGGGAGCCCGGGCGCAGATCGGCGTCGGGCAGGCCCATCAGCGCCGCGCCGCCGTGGGCGGCGATCCCGAAGCACGCCTCCAGCTCCTCGTCGAGCCGGGCGTCCAGGGCCCAGCCGGCCAGCCAGGCGCGGTGCAGCATGTCGGCGTCGCCGTACGGGCTCCAGCTGTCGCGGACGCCGTCCGAGCCGAGGCCGACCGTCACCCCGCGCTCGGCGAGCCGGCGGAACGGCAGGACCGTCGTCTCGCCCAGGGCGACCGTGGTCAGCGCCACCCCGGAATCCGCCAGCAGATCGGCCATGTCGTCCAGCTCCCGGTCGGCGAGGCCCGCGACGGCGAAGGCGTGCGCCACCGCCACCTTGCCGTGGAGGCCGGCCGCGCGGGTGCGGGCGGCGATGTCCCGGATCACCGCGAGACCCGGCTCGCCCCGGTCGTGCAGATGGATGTCGAGGCCCAGGCCGTGCTTCTCGGCCAGCCCGAAGACCAGGCCCAGCTGGTCGCCCTCCGCGCCGCCTGAGGCGTCGAAGCCGGTCGGGTCGATGCCGCCCACATGGCTGACCAGACCGCTCGCCGCGGCCTCCGCCAGCAGCTCCGCCGCGCCCGGCTCGCGGACCACGCCGTGCTGCGGGAAGGCGACCAGCTCGACGTCGACGATCCCGGCCAGCCGCGCGGCGGCCTCCGCGACGCCCTCGACCGCGGCCAGTCCGTAGGCCGGGGCCACGTCCGCGTGGGCCCGCATCGCGCGGGTGCCCCGGGTCGCCGCGTGGGACATCAGGCGCAGCGCCCGCTCGCCCACCGGGGTGGGCAGCGCGCGGGCCAGGTCGACGTCCCCGGCCACGTGGTCGGCGATGCCCGCGGCGGGGCGGCGGCGGTACCAGGGCTCGCCCCAGGAGGTCTTGTCCGGGTGGATGTGCGCGTCGACCAGGGTCGGCAGGGCGAGCCGGCCGCCGCCGTCGACCCGCTCCACGGCCACGCCCTCGGGCAGCTCGGCGACGAGCACCCCGTCGACGGCGATCAGGTCGCCGGCGGGCCCGCCGAGGGGCCGGACGTCGTGGAAGAGGGTCGCGGTGCGGGGCGTGGGGCTCACGGAGGTCTCCTTCGGAGTCTGACGGGAACCCTTTTGGTATACCATGTGGGCCGGTGATCGGGACCGGCCGTCACCAGGCCAGCTTCTCCAGCGCGTCCAGGTCGAGCGCCGCCTCCGGCGCCGGACCCGCCGCCTCGGGATCGCCGTCCCCGCCGTCCGGCCCCACCCGCAGCTCCGCCCAGATCGTCTTCCCCCGCCGCCCGTACCGGGTCCCCCAGCGCTCCGCGAACCGCGCCACCAGATACAGCCCCCGCCCGCCCTCGTCGGTCTCCGCCGCGTGCCGCAGGTGCGGCGAGGTGCTGCTGCCGTCCGACACCTCGCACACCAGCCGCCGGTCGTACAGCAGCCGCACCCGCACCGGGTCCGCCCCGTACCGCACCGCGTTGGTGACCAGCTCGCTCAGGATCAGCTCCACCGCGAAGACCCGCTCGTCGAGCCCCCACTCGCCGAGCTTGGCCGCCGCCGCGTTCCGCACCGGCGACACCGCCGCCGGGTCCCGGGCCACCTCCCACTCGGCGATCCGGTCGGCCGGCAGCCGCCGGGTCCGCGCCACCAGCAGCGCGATGTCGTCCCGCGGCGCCGGCGACAGCAGGTTCGCCAGCACGTCCGCGCAGGTCTGCTCGGGACTCCGCTCCGGCCGTTCCAGCGTCCTGCGCAGCAGCCGCAGCCCGGTCCCCACGTCCCGCCCGTGGTCCTCCAGGAGCCCGTCCGTGAACAGCACCAGCTTGCTGCCCTCCGGCAGCCGCAGCTCCGTCGACTCGAACGGCACGTCCCCGAGCCCCAGCCCCAGCGGCAGCCCCGGCGCCAGCGGCGGGAACTCCACCCGCCCGTCCGCGCCGACCACCGCGGGCCCCGGATGCCCGGCGCTCGCCACCGTGCACACTCCGGACGCCGGATCGTAGATCGCGTACAGGCAGGTCGCGCCCGTGATGGTCTCCTCCCGCCGCCCCCGGCCGCCGTCGCCCGCCGCGGCCGCCGGCTCCGCCTCCTCGTCGATCCGCCCGGTGAGCTCGTCCAGGTGCCCCAGGATCTCGTCCGGCGGCACGTCCAGCGTCGAGAAGTTGTGCACCGCCGTCCGCAGCCGGCCCATCGTCGCCGCCGCGTGCAGCCCGTGCCCCACCACGTCGCCCACCACCAGCGCCACCCGCGCCCCCGGCAGCGGGATCACGTCGAACCAGTCGCCGCCGACCCCGGCCTTCGCCGGCAGATAGCGGTACGCCACCTCCACCGCGTCCTGCTCGGGCAGCACCCGGGGCAGCAGGCTCCGCTGGAGCGTCACCGCCATCGTGTGCTCCCGGGTGAACCGGCGGGCGTTGTCGATCGCCACCGCCGCCCGCGCCGCCAGCTCCTCCGCGAACTCCAGGTCCTCCTCCCCGAACGGCTCCGGCGTGTCCGCCCGCCAGAAGTTCGCCATCCCCAGCACCACGCCCCGGGCCAGCAGCGGCACCGTCAGCAGCGAGTGCATCCCGTACGCCAGTGCCCGCGCCGCCCCCTCCGGGTCCTGCGCCCGCCAGCCGTCCGCCGCCGCCAGCTCCGCCTGCACCACCGCGTGCCCGCCGGCCAGCGCCGTCGACATCGGCGTGCTCGGCACGTGGAAGCGGATCACCTCGCCGACCGGCTGGAGCGGCTGGTCCGTCCGCACCCCGGTCAGCGCCGTCCGCCGCATCTCCGCCAGCGTCGCGTCCTGCGGCGGCTCCTCGCCCCGCAGCACCGGTTCGAGCAGCTCCACGGTCGCGAAGTCCGCGAACCGCGGCACCGCCACCTCGGCCAGCTCCTCCGCCGTCCGGACCACCTCCAGGGTCGTCCCGATCCGCACCCCCGCCTCGTACAGCAGCTGGAGCCGGCCCCGCGCCACCGCCGCCCGCCCGGACAGCGCGGCCAGCTCGGTGGTGTCCCGCATCGTCATCACGCTGCCCGAGTCGGGCCCGTCCGGGACGGTCGGCCGCACGCTCACCGCGAGGAGCCGGTCGCCCGCCCGGTGCACCTCGTCCGTCGCGGTCCGCCCGGACTCCAGGAGCTCGACCGTACGGGGATCGAGCCCGAGCTCCGCGACCGGCCGCCGCTCGGCGTCCGGCGGCAGCGCGAGCAGCCGCCGCGCCTCGTCGTTGGCGAGCAGCAGCCGCTTGTCCGCGCCGACGATCAGCACCCCCTCGCGGACCGCGTGCAGCACCGCCTCGTGGTGCTCCTTCATCCGGGTCATCTCGGCCGGGCCCAGGCCGTGCGTCTGCCGCCGCAGCCGCCGCGACACCAGTGCCGCCCCGCCCACCGCGAGCAGCAGCGCCCCGCCGCCCGCGGCGAGCAGCACCACCAGCCGGCCCTGCACCGCCTCGCTGATCGACTGCACCTCGATGCCGCTCGTCACCATGCCGACGATCCGGCCCCGGTCGTCCACCACCGGCACCACGGCCCGCACCGCGTCGTTCGGCGCTCCGCGGAAGGTCTCCGTGTACGACTCGCCGTCCACCACCGCCCGGGACAGGTCCCCGGTCGCCTTCTGGCCGATCAGCCCGAGCTCCGCGTCCGTGTATCGCGTCCCGTCCGGGGCCAGCACCGCGACGAAGTCCACCCCGGTCGCCACCCGGGTCTGCTCCGCCCGCGCCTGGAGCGCGGCCGTCGGGTCCGGCGCGGTCAGCGCGTCGTCCACGCCGGGCGCCTTCGCGAACGCCTCCGCCACCGCGAGCGACCGCACCCGGGCGTCCCGCAGCACGTCCTGCCGGGCCTGCTGGAAGGTGACGAGCACGGCCGCCACGATCACCAGGAGCGCGATCAGCGCCTCCAGGGCGAGGACCTGTCCGGCGAGGCTGCGCAGCCCGGAGCCGCGCCCCGACGCCGGCCCGTCGCGGCGGGCCGTCATCCCGTGCTCCGGGCGATGAGCAGGGCCACGTCGTCCTGGGCGCCGGGGCGGCGCAGCTCCCGCAGCAGCAGGTCGCAGCTCTCCTCCAGGGACAGCTCCCGGGTGGCCTCGACCAGGGTGACGAGCAGCGCGAGCCGCTCGTCGATGGCGGTGTCCCGGGTTTCGATCAGCCCGTCGGTGTAGAGCACCAGCCGGTCGCCGGGCAGGAAGGGCACCCGCGCGGTGCGGAAGGCGCCGCCGCCGACGCCGAGCGGCACCCCGGTGGAGAGCCCGACCAGCTCGGCCGGGCCGTCGGCCGGGAGCCGCACCGGCGGCAGATGGCCGGCGTTGGCGATCCGGCAGCGGCCCCGGCGGGGCTCGTACACCGCGAAGAGGCAGGTGGCGATCGAGTGCTCCAGGCCGACCGTGATCCGGTCCAGGTGCCGCAGCACCTGGGTGGGGGAGAGGTCCAGGTCCGCGAAGGCGCGGGTGGCGGTCCGCAGCCGACCCATGGTCGCCGCCGCGTCGATGCCGCTGCCCATCACGTCCCCCACGACCAGGGCCGTCTTCTCGTCGGGCAGCGCGATCACGTCGTACCAGTCGCCGCCGACCTCGACGGACTCCTGGGCGGGCTGGTAGCGGGCGGCGGCCTCCAGGCCGGGGCGCTCGGGCGGGTCGCCGGGCAGCAGACTGCGCTGGAGGGTCACCGCCGAGTTCCGCACGCTCTGGTACCAGCGGGCGTTGTCGATGCTCACCGCCGCCCGGGCGGCCAGCTCCAGGGCGAGCAGCACGTCGTCGGCGTCGAACGGCAGCGGGTTGTGCCGGTCCCGCTTGAGGTCGAGCGCCCCCAGCACCTCGCCGCGCGCGATCAGCGGGACCGCCAGGTACGAGTGCACCCCGGCCCGCGCCAGCAGCTCGGCCGCCTCGGGGCCGCGCGCGATCCGCGGCAGGTCCGCCTCCGAGACCCGGGTCACCAGGACCGGCCGCCCGGTGTGCACGCACCGGGTCACCAGCCGGTCGGCGCCGTACAGCGCCACCGAGCCGGGCGGGTCGGCCGCCGCCAGCGCCTCCGTCTCGTGCCCGGCCTTCACCGCGAGCGCCCGGAAGAGCGCCGGGCCCTGCTCGGGGGCGCCCGGCCGGCGCAGCGAGAGCACCGAGTCGAGGACGTCGACGGCCGCCACGTCGGCGAGCGCGGGCACCACCACGGACGCCAGCTCGTCGGCGGTCCGCTCGACCTCCAGGGTGGTGCCGACCCGGGCCGAGGCGTCCGCGATCAGCGCCAGCCGCCGCCGGGACCGGTCGGCCGCCGCGTCCGCCCGGTACCGCTCGGTCACGTCGACCACCCAGGCCGCCACCCCGAGGACCCGGCCCCCGGCCGCCTCCAGCCGGTAGAACGACACCGACCAGGCGTGCTCGCCGCCGCCCGGGTCGGACGGGGTCGCGCCCAGCGCCTGGACGTCGAGGAGCGGCGTCCCGGTCTCCAGCACCCGCCGGGCCGCCTCCTCCAGCGGCGCCGCGTTGACGCCCGGCAGCACCTCGGAGGGGCGCCGGCCCAGGTGCTGGTCGGCCGACAGCCCGTTGAACCGTTCGAGCGCCGGATTGACCAGGGCGTACCGCAGCTCGGTGTCGAGGACCGCGAGGCCGATCGGGGACTGGTCGACCAGCCGGTCGGAGAGGGCCAGCTCGGTCTCCACCCGGGCCACGGCGGTCCGGTCCGCGCAGATGCCGAGCGCGTACAGGTCGCCCAGGTCGTCGGTGAGCCGCATGTTCCGGAACTCGACCTCGCGGGTCGTTCCGTCCTTGTGCCGTACGGGGAAGGTGCCCGCCCAGGTGGTGCCGCGGCCCAGCACCTCGCCGAACAGCCGCATCGCCTCGGCCCGGTGCTCCTCGCCGACGATCAGCCGGGCCACGTACCGGCCGAGGGCCTCGTCGGCCCGGTAGCCGAAGAGCGTCTCCGCCTGCGGGCTCCACAGCACGATCCGGCCGGCCGAGTCCACCACCACGGCGGCCACCCCGAGCACGTCGAGCAGTCCCCGCGCGTCGACGGACGTCCCGGCCACCGGGCCGCCGGGAGGCCCGGCCGCGCCGCCGCCCGGACCCGGACCCGGACCACCGGGGCCGCCGGGCACGCCGCCGCGACCCTCCTCCGTCCCCGTGCCCGTCTCCGGGAAGGAACCGGCCGTCACCCTGCCCTCCTCCCGCCGAGCCCGCCGCCCCTTCCATGCTCCCCGGCCCCTCGCGGCGACGCACCACGAAGGGGGCCGACCAGGAGCCGGGCGCTACGAGGACCCGGCGCCTGCCCCGGCACGCGCGCGTGCCGGGGCGCCGGCCGCCGTGACCGCCGCCCAGGCCAGGCCCGCCACCGCGAGCACCGGCAGCAGCAGCCGGACGTCCACCGCCGTGACCAGGGCCGCGCCCAGGGCCAGCGCCACCGCGTTCGGCACGAACAGGACCGTGTTCGCGGTCGCCGCGATCCGTCCCGCCGCCTCCGCCGGGGCCTCCTTCTGCACCCCCGTCATCGCCGCCACCAGCACCCACGGCAGGCCCACCCCGATCACCGCGCTCGCCGCCAGCGCCGTCGCGTCGAAGGGCAGCGCCCGCAGTCCGGCAGCCGCCGCGAAGAGCGCGAGCCCGGCGGCGGCGAGCAGCCGCTCCGGCACCCGGCGCAGCAGCGGCCCGGTGGTCAGGCCCGCGAGGACCGAACCGGCGCCCTGCACCGCGTACAGCACCCCGGCGTACGCGGGCGGCCGGCCGAGCCCCTGGTCCACCACCGCGTACACCGCCGCCCCGTTCACCCCGGCGAGCAGCATCGTGAACGCCCCGGTGGCGACCAGCGGGCGCAGCACCGGCGAGGCGGCGAGCAGCCGCATGCCCTCGGCGGTCTCCCGCCGCCAGGCGCCCCGGTCGCGCGGGGCGGCGGGCGCGGGACGCTCCTCCCGGACCCGCATCGCGGCGAAGGCGGCGGCGGCCAGGACGAAGGTGGCCGCGTCCAGGAGGGCGACCGGACCGCCCCCGTACCGGGCGAAGAGCCCCGCCGCGGCCAGCGGGGCGACCAGCTTCATGGACTCGCCGGCCGTCATGCGCCAGCCGTTGACCGAGCCGAGCCGCTCCTTGTCGACGCCGGTCGCGAGCAGCGCCTGCTCGGCGGCGTCGTGGACGGCGCCCTGCGCCCCGTACAGCACGAGGACGGCGAAGAGCAGCCAGACCCGGTCGGCCGAGGTCACCCAGAGGAGCAGCGGGAGGACGGCGGCCATCGCGAGGTCGAGGGAGATCAGCAGCGGACGGCGGCGCACCCGGTCCGCGAGCGTGCCGAGCAGCGGCCCGAGCAGGGCCGGGGCCCAGAGGGCGAAGGCGGTGAGGGCCGCGAGACCGTCCGACCCCGTCAGCGACTTGACCCAGATCCCGGAGACCAGCCACATCGCCGTCGTCCCGAACCCGGACACGACCACACCTGTCAGATACCAGCGCATGGACGGAGCGTGGCGTCTGAGGTGCCCCCGGGGGATCGGGCACCTGCCCTATTCAGGGCGCCTCTTCGGGGCGCCTATTCGCGGTGCGCGGACCGCCCCTCGTACCGGAGCGCCGCCCCGGTGACCACCGCGCCGAGCCCCTCCCACAGGCCCACCCCGAGGAAACCGGACGGGGCCCGCTCCGTGAAGACCGCGAGGGTGAAGACCGCGCAGGTCAGCAGCCGGAAGGGGACCGTCCAGCGGAAGAACGCCCGCCAGTCGGCGAGCGCGGCGAGCACGTAGTAGACGCCCATGTTGAGCGCGGCCATCGAGGAGGCGGTGAGGAAGACCAGCGTGTGGTCGCCCTCCGCCCGCGCCCCGTCGGGCACCGGCTCGAAGCCCATCACCGTGAGCAGGGCGCTCGGGGCGACCAGGCCCACCACCCCGAGGGCGGCGGCGAGGAGGCCGAAGACCGCCATGGTCCAGCCGGACAGCGAACGGGGCAGGCGACGCACGACGGTCCTCCGCGGAGCGAGTTCGACAGTTCGAGCCCCCGCGCCGTGTTCGAGCGCGAGGGCGTGACCCTGCATATCGCGCGGGGGCCCGCGGGGGGCCAACAAGGCCCCCCCGGCCGGACCAGAGCGCCCCCCCCCAGCACCTGATCGCCACCCCCCCCCCCCCCGCCCGGCCCCGGGCCCCCGG
>NZ_JBHYKM010000079.1:33433-37527 GCF_042741435.1 Streptomyces sp. NPDC058955
TCCACCGTGCAATCCCCCGGGGGCCCCGCGGGGCCCCACAGTCCCCCAGCCGACGTCACTTCAGCGCCGCCGCCATCATCTTCTGCGCCACCGGCGCCGCCAGGCCGTTGCCGCTGACCTCGGAGCGGGCCGCGCCCGAGTCCTCGATCATCACGGCCACCGCCACCTGCTTCCCGGTCGACGGGTCCTTCGCGTACGAGGTGAACCAGGCGTACGGCGTCTTGCTGTTGTTCTCGCCGTGCTGCGCCGTGCCCGTCTTGCCGCCGACCTCGGCGCCCGGGACCGCCGCGTTGGTGCCGGTGCCCTCCTCCACCACCGTCACCATCGCGCTGCGCAGCTGCTCCGCGGTGGCCGGGGAGACGATCCGGGTGGTGTCGCCGTCGTCGAAGGACTCCAGGGCGTCGCCGTCGGAGTCGACCACCTCGGAGACCATGTGCGGGGAGGCCAGCAGGCCGTCGTTCGCGATCACCGCCGAGACCATCGCCATCTGGAGCGGGGTCGCGGTGACGTCGAACTGCCCGATGCCGGTGAGCGCGGTCTGCGCCGGGTCCATCCCGGACGGGTAGACGCTCGCGTACGCCCGGACCGGCACGTCCCGCTCGTCGTCGTTGAAGCCGAACTTCTCCGCCATCGCCTTCACCTTGTCCTGCCCCAGGTCGGCGGCCATCTTGGCGAAGACGTTGTTGCAGGAGTACTGGAGCGCGGTGCGGATCGTGGCGTTCTCGCAGGGCGCGGAGGCGTTCTCGTTCTTCAGGACCGTCCGGGTGTTCGGCAGGGTGTACGGGTCCGGGCTCTGCGTCCGCACGTCCACCGAGGAGTACAGGCCGTCCTCCAGGGCGGCGGCCGCGACCACCAGCTTGAAGGTGGAGCCGGGCGGCAGCGGCTGCCGCAGCGCCCGGTTGACCAGCGGCTTGTCCGGGTCCTCCGTCAGCTCCTTCCAGGCGTCGCCGTCGGTCGTGCCGGCGATGGCCGAGGGGTCGTAGGAGGGCGTGGAGACCATGGCGAGGATCCGGCCGCTCGCCGGGTCGATCGCGACCGCCGCGCCCTTCTTGCTCCCGAGCGCCCGGTAGGCGGCCTTCTGCACGTCCGGGTCGATCGTGGTGACGACCGTCCCGGGCTCCTGCTGCTTGCGGGTGACCGCGTCCACGGGGTTCTTCAGCCGGTCGTCGGTGCCGTCCAGGATCCCGGAGTAGATGCCCTCCAGCTGGGTGGCGCCGTACGCCTGCGAGCTGTAGCCGGTGACCGCCGCGTACAGCTCGCCGTCCGTGTAGCTGCGCTCGTACGCGAGATCACCGCTCTCGGTGTGCTTCGAGCCGGTGACCGGCGAGCCGGCCACCACGATGTTCCCGAGCGGCTGCGCGTACTGCGCGATCGTCTTCCGCCGGTTCTTGCTGTCGTTCGCGAGCGCCTTGCTCTCGTACGCCTGCACCCAGGTGGCCCGGCCGAGGAGGGCGAGCACGAGGAGCAGCACGAAGACCGAGGTGCGCCTGATGGTCTTGTTCATGGCACCAGGAGGGACGAACGGGGCGGCGCGCCACGTTCCGGGTGTGGCCCGATTCTCAGGAAACGTTCATGCGGCATCCATCCGGCGCCGTGCGGCACACGTCCGCCGCCCCCCGGCCCTCGCCGGCACCGCTCCGGCTCTCACCGCCGCCGCCCCCGCTCTCACAGCCGCCGGGTCACCAGCGTCAGCCGGTCCCGCGCGTCGAAGAGCGCGTCCTTGATCAGCTGCTCGTGGCCCGGGGTCAGCCGCGCGGCCGGCACCGAGCAGCTCAGCGCGTCCCGGGCCGGCGTCCGGTAGGGGATCGCCACCGCGAAGCAGCGCAGCCCCAGGGTGTTCTCCTCGCGGTCCACCGCGAAGCCCTGCGCGCGCACGGCGGCCAGCTCGTCGATCAGCCGCTCCCGGTCGGTGATCGTGTGCTCGGTCACCGCCGGCAGGCTCTTCGGCAGCAGCTCCCGCACCTGCTCGTCGCCGTGGGTGGCGAGCAGCGCCTTGCCCAGCGCGGTCGAGTGGGCGGGGAGCCGGCGGCCGACCCGGGTGAAGGGCCGCAGGTGGTGCTGGGACTGGCGGGTGGCCAGATAGACCACGCTGGTGCCGTCGAGCCGGGCCAGGTGGACGGTCTCGGTGGTGTCGTCGGAGAGGCGGTCCAGGGTGGCCCGGGAGGCCGCCACGACCTCGTCGCCGTCGATGTACGAGGTCCCCACCAGCAGCGCCCGCACCCCGATGCCGTACCGGGTGCCGGTGGCGTCGGTCTCCACCCAGCCCAGCTCGACCAGGGTGCGCAGCAGCATGTACAGGCTCGACTTGGGGTAGCCGACGGCCTCCTGGACGGCGGCCAGGGTGTGCATCCCGGGCCGGCCGGCGAAGAACTCCAGCAGCTCCACGGTCCGCACCGCGGACTTCACCTGCGCACCGCTCGCGTCGGCACCCGCCATGACCCCGCCCTTCTCCCTGACGTCCGGACGACCTTGTGACTCCGGGACGACCTTGTGGGAACGCCCGTGGCGTCAATAGAGTCCACCCCGAAGCGTTCATGCACAAGAACGACGTTCATCATAGTGAACAGGGGTGTGGGCCGTGTCGGCAGCAGCAGTGTGGAGTGTGGACCCCCGCTCGGGGAAGCGGCGCGAGCAGGTCGCGACGGAGGCCACGGCCGACGGGGTCGACCGCGCGGTCCGCGCCGCCCACGCCGCCCGGGACTCCCTCGCCGACCGCACGGTCCGGGCGGCCTTCCTGCGGACCGCCGCCGACCTCCTCGACGCCGCCGCCGACGAGGTCGTCGCCACCGCCGACGCCGAGACCGCCCTCGGCACCCCCCGGCTCACCGGCGAACTCGCCCGCACCACCGCCCAGCTGCGCGCCTTCGCCGCCGTCGTCGACGAGGGCGCCTTCCTCGACGTACGGATCGACCTGCCCGACCCGTCGGCCGTGCCGCCCCGCCCCGACCTGCGCCGCTGGAAGATCCCGCTCGGCGTCGTCGCCGTCTACGCCGCCAGCAACTTCCCGCTCGCCTTCTCCGTCCCCGGCGGCGACACCGCCAGCGCCCTCGCGGCCGGCTGCCCCGTCGTCGTCAAGGCCCACCCCGACCACCCGGCCACCTCCGAGCTGACCGCCGGACTGCTGCGCCGGGCCGCCGCCAAGGCCGGCCTCCCCGAGGACGTCGTCGTCCTGCTGCACGGCTTCGAGGCGGGCGTCGAGCTGGTCCGCCACCCGCTGGTCGCGGCGGCCGGCTTCACCGGCTCCGTGCGCGGCGGCCGGGCGCTCTTCGACGCCGCCGCCGCCCGCCCCGCGCCGATCCCCTTCCACGGCGAGCTCGGCTCGCTCAACCCGGTCGTCGTCACCCCCGGCGCCGCCGCCGAGCGGGCCGAGGAGCTGGGGGCCGGCCTGGCCGGCTCGATGACCCTGGGCGCCGGACAGTTCTGCACCAAGCCCGGCTTCGTCCTCGCCCCGGCCGGCGCCGACGGCGACCGCTTCCTCGCCGCCCTCGCCGAGGGCGTCGGCCAGGCCGGCCCCGCCGTCCTGCTCGACCGCCGGATGCGGGCCGCCTTCGTCGACGGCGTCACCGAGCGGGCCGCCCTCGACGGCGTGACGGCCCCCGTCGCCCCCGGCGCCGCCGACGAGCACACCGTCACCGCCGGCGTCCTCACCGTCGACGCGGCCCGGCTCGCCGACGGCGACCACGCCCTCCTCCTGGAGGAGTGCTTCGGCCCGGTCACCGTCGTCGCCCGCTACACCGACGAGGCCGAGATCACCGCCGTCCTCGGCCGGCTGCCCGGCAACCTCACGGCCACCCTGCACTGCGCCGACGAGGACCCGGCCGCGCCCGGACTGCTCGCCGCCCTCACCCCGCTCGCCGGCCGGATCCTGGTCGGCGGCTGGCCCACCGGCGTCGCCGTCGCCGGGGCCCAGCACCACGGCGGCCCGTACCCGGCCACCACCTCCACCTCCACCTCCGTCGGAGCCACCGCCATCGAGCGCTGGCTCCGCCCGGTCACCTACCAGTCGACCCCGCAGCACCTGCTCCCGCCGGAGCTGCGCGACGGCAACCCGCTGGGCCTGCCCCGGCGCTGACCCGCCCGGCCGGGCCCCGCAC
>NZ_JBHYKM010000080.1:0-6835 GCF_042741435.1 Streptomyces sp. NPDC058955
CTGATAGGCCGCGGGCTCATCCTTCACCGCCGGAGCTTTCCAGTCCAGGAGATGCCTCCCGAACTCGTATCCGGTATTAGACCCCGTTTCCAGGGCTTGTCCCAGAGTGAAGGGCAGATTGCCCACGTGTTACTCACCCGTTCGCCACTAATCCACCCCGAAGGGCTTCATCGTTCGACTTGCATGTGTTAAGCACGCCGCCAGCGTTCGTCCTGAGCCAGGATCAAACTCTCCGTGAATGTGTACCCGACTGTGCTTAATTAAAAGCGCGGGTTCAACACTCGCGTTGAGCGGGACGGTCAGGTCGGAATGTGACCGACCGTCCACAGCGTCCTCGCTGTGTTTTGTTTCAAAGGAACCTCGACCATCCGAAGATGGACGGGGTATCAACTAATCTGGCGTTGATTTTTGGCACGCTGTTGAGTTCTCAAGGTGCGGACGCTTCCTTCGTTCCTGTTTCCAGGCCCTCCGGGCGCTTCCTTCGTTTCCGACTCTATCAGATCTTTCCGATCCGATTTCCTCGGTGCTTTCCGGTCCCGAATTGTTTTTCTCGGGGCCTTCCGGCGGGGTCAAACATTACCAGGCTTTCTCCGACCCCCTGACCACTCCCCCGCGCTCACCGGAGAGAACCGGGGCAGGCAGAGGTGTAGACCACTGGGGCTAGGATCTGGCTTGATGGTGCTGCCGACCCACGACTCAAGGCCGCGTTGGGGTCAAGCAGGAGTACGACAGTACATCCCACCGTCAGTAGAGGCAAATCGTTTCCGGTAGTCCCTAGGTCCGCCAAGTGGTACGTCTCGTGCGGAACCGGGACTTCTTATGACTTACGCTTCTGAACTAGTACGCGCCGCCCAGGACAGGTGTGGCGGCGCCACACGATCTCCGCCCCTGGGAGGCTTCCCATGTCAACCGTGACGTCGCCACTCGCTGGACGCGCCATCGGTCTCGCCAATGTTCCCGACCCGGTCTTCTCCGGTGCCATGGTCGGGCCCGGCACCGCCATCGATCCCGTACGCGAGCCCTCCGAGGCGGTCTCCCCCGTCGACGGGGTCATCGTCTCCATGCACCCGCACGCCTTCGTGGTCGTGGACGGCGAGGGGCACGGTGTGCTGACGCACCTCGGCATCGACACCGTGCAGCTCAACGGCCAGGGCTTCGAGCTGCTGGTGAACAAGGGGGACACCGTGACGCGCGGTCAGGCCGTCGTGCGGTGGAACCCCGCCGAGGTCGAGGCCGCCGGCAAGTCCCCCATCTGCCCCGTCGTCGCCCTCGAGGCCACGGCCGACTCGCTCTCCGGCGTCCGTGAGGACGGCGACGTGAAGGCCGGCGACCAGCTCTTCGACTGGAGCTGAGCCCGGTCCGTCGTCGGACGGCCGCGAGTACGACATTCAACGCGGCGGCACCGGCCGCCGCTCTATCGGAGACGGGTGAGATGGAGACAACGCTGCGAGGCGTCGGGGTCAGCCACGGAGTGGCGATCGGCCAGGTGCGGCACATGGGTACGGCGGTTCTCGAACCGCCCGCCAAGCAGATTCCCGCCGAGGAGGCGGAGCGCGAACAGGGGCGCGCCCGTCAGGCGGTGGAGGCCGTGGCCGCGGACCTGATCGCGCGCGGCAATCTGGCCGGCGGTGAGGCCCAGGCGGTGCTGGAGGCCCAGGCGATGATCGCCCAGGACCCCGAGCTCATCGCCGACGTCGACCGCAGGATCGCGGTGGGCAGCACGGCCGAGCGCGGCATCTACGACGCCTTCTCGCACTACCGCGAGCTGCTCGCGAATGCCGGTGAGTACATGGCGGGCCGGGTGGCCGACCTGGACGACGTGCGGAACCGCATCGTCGCCCGGCTGCTCGGTGTGCCGATGCCCGGTGTTCCGGACAGCGACGAGCCGTACGTACTCATCGCCCGGGACCTGGCGCCGGCGGACACGGCGCTGCTCGACCCGGCGCTGGTGCTCGGCTTCGTGACCGAGGAGGGCGGGCCGACCAGCCACAGCGCCATCCTGGCGCGTGCCCTGGGTGTGCCGGCCGTCGTGGCGCTGCCCGGTGCCGGTGAGCTGGCCGAGGGCACGGAGATCGCGGTGGACGGTTCCACCGGCGAGCTCTTCGTGAACCCGAGCGAGGACAAGAAGGCGGCGCTCACCAGGGCCGCCGAGGAGCGGAAGGCCGCGCTGTCCGCGTCCAGCGGTCCGGGCGCCACCTCGGACGGGCACAAGGTGCCGCTGCTCGCCAACGTCGGCGGCCCGGCGGACGTGCCGGCCGCGGTGGAGGCGGGCGCCGAGGGCGTCGGCCTGTTCCGTACGGAGTTCCTCTTCCTGGACGACAGCAAGAAGGCTCCGTCCGAGGAGAAGCAGTTCGAGGCGTACCGGCAGGTGCTGGAGGCGTTCCCCGAGGGCCGTGTGGTCGTGCGGGTGCTCGACGCCGGTGCCGACAAGCCGCTGGACTTCCTGACGCCGGCCGACGAGCCGAACCCGGCGCTGGGCGTGCGGGGTCTGCGGTCGCTGCTCGACCACCCGGAGGTGCTGCGGACGCAGCTGACCGCGCTGGCCAAGGCCGCCGCCGGTCTGCCGGTGTACCTGGAGGTCATGGCGCCGATGGTGGCCGACCGGACGGACGCGAAGGCGTTCGCCGACGCGTGCCGCGAGGCGGGGCTCCAGGCGAAGTTCGGCGCGATGGTGGAGATTCCGTCCGCCGCGCTCCGGGCCCGGTCGATCCTGCAGGAGGTGGAGTTCCTGTCGCTGGGCACCAACGACCTGGCGCAGTACACCTTCGCCGCCGACCGTCAGGTGGGTGCGGTGTCCCGGCTGCAGGATCCGTGGCAGCCGGCGCTGCTCGACCTGGTGGCGCTGTCCGCAGAGGCGGCCAAGGCCGAGGGCAAGAGCTGTGGCGTCTGTGGCGAGGCCGCTTCGGACCCGCTGCTCGCCTGTGTGCTGACGGGTCTGGGTGTCACCTCCCTGTCGATGGGCGCGGCGTCGATCCCGTACGTGCGGGCGACGCTGGCGAAGTACACGCTCGCGCAGTGCGAGCGGGCGGCGGCCGCGGCGCGTGCCGCGGACACGGCGCACGAGGCGCGGCTCGCCGCGCAGGCGGTGCTGTCCGGGGAGTGATCCCGGCGTCGTAGCGCGTGGTCCGGAGGGGCTTCCCGTCACCTGGTGGCGGGGAGCCCCTCCGTCGTGTCCGGGGTCAGAAGCCGCCGGTCCGGTGCTCGTGGGGGCCGGGGTCGAGGGGGAAGCCGGCGCGGTGGTCGACGCCGTGCTCGGGGGGAAGGGGTTCGCCGGTGCGGGCGTCGGTGCAGTAGGCGGCGAAGACCTCGGCCTCGGTGAGGGGGCTGAGGGTGCCGTCGGCGAGGCGCCAGCCGTGGAGGCGGTCGGGAAGCCCGGGGCGGGTGGCGCGCAGGACGAGCCCGCCCGGGGAGGCGAGGACGATGCCGGCGGCGAGGACGGCGCTGAACTCGGTGGCCGTGGTGGGGTCGTGGTGGCTGGTGCCGTGTTCGTCGCGGGTGGTGTGGAGGACGGCGATCAGGTGGTCGGCGGCGGCGGGGACGCTGCAGACGAGGTGGTGCGTGCCGGTGCCGGCGCCGTCGAGGAGGCTGAGGAGCAGCCGGGTGGCGCGGTCGAAGGCGTCGCGGCCGAGGTCGACGCCGCAGTCGGGGCAGTCCCCGGCGGTGGCGAGGACGGTGGTGGCGTACTCCCAGGTGGCCCGGCGGACGGCGGTGTCGACGAGTTCGGGGAGGAGGGCGGTGAGGGGCTGTCCCGTGTAGGTGACGCGGGCGCCGGTGGTGGCCAGGTGGTCGGTGAAGCGGCAGCGGCTGGTGGGGTGGTCGGGGTCGAGGCCGGTCTCGGCGCAGTAGGAGACGTACTCGTCGGGGTCGAAGAGGGCGACGGTGGTGTGGGTGCCTTGGCGGGCGAGGGATTTGAGGAGGGCTTCGACCTCCTTGAGGTAGGTGGGGTGGTCGTCGAAGGCGAAGGTGCGGTAGCGGCGCATGGCCGCGAAGTCCTGTTCGTCGGCGAGGAGACCGACGGTGCTGGGGATCTCGCGGCGCAGGGCGCGGCGGAGGCGGGTCGTGGTGGTGGTCGTCATGGCTTCCCCTCGGGTGTGGTGCGCCGATCACGGACGATCAGTGCTCACTCACCGTAATCGTCGGCACTGACAGTGACGGCGGGGTGGGTGCGACGCGGTCGCGGATGAGGCGGTGCTGGGCCGCGCCGGCGGCGACGAGGGCGAGGCCGAGCACGGGCCAGGCGAGGGGTCCCGCGGTCATGACGCCGGTGACGAGGAGGGGGCCGGCGAAGCGCTGGGTGGACTGGGCGAGGCCGTGGACGCCGAGGTAGGCGCCCTGGGCGTCGGCGGGGGCGAGGGCGACGGAGAGTTCCCACGAGGAGGTGGCGTGGATGATCTCGGCGAAGGTGAGGGCGACGACCGCGACGGCGAGGGCGGTGATGGCGAGGGTGCGGCCGCCGGCGGCGGAGACGGCGAGGGCGGTGGTGCCGACGACGAAGAGGCCGGTGAGGGGGACGAGGAGGCGGCGGGCGGCGCGGGTGGTGGCGCCGAAGCGGGCGAGCGGGACCTGGAAGAGGACGACGAGGACGGTGTTGAGGACCAGGAGGAGCGGGGCGAGGCCGACGGGGGCGTCGGTGGCGTGGACGATCCAGAGGGGGACGGCCACCTGCAGGATCGTGTCGTCGAGGAAGAGGGCCGCGTCGGTGGCGGTGTAGCCGAGGAAGGTGCGGTCGCGCCAGGGGCCGGCGGGCTTGGGGCGGGGGGGGGGGGGGCGCGGGGGGGGGGGCGGCGGGGGGGGGGGGGGGGGGGGGGTTCGGCGCAGCGCAGGGTGAGGGCGGCGATGGCCAGGTAGGAGAGGACGTTGCCGACGAGGAGGTAGGTGTACGCCTGGGTGGAGCCGGTGGCGAGGGCTGCGGCGGCTCCGACGCCGCCGATGGACCAGCCGATGTTGACGGTGGTGCGCTGGATGGCCTGGTAGCGGACGCGTTCGGCGCCGGCCTGGCGGGCGGCGTAGAGCTTGATGAGGACGCTGCCCGCGCGGTCGGGGAGGGCTCCGAGGGCGGAGTAGAGGGTGAGGAGGAGGAAGTGGTCGGTGGTGAGGAGGGCGAGGAGGGTGGCGCCGCGCATGAGCTGGGTGGCGGCGATGACGCGGACGAGGGGGAAGCGGTCGGCGAGGAGGCCGGCGAGCGGGGCTCCGGCGATGCCGACGCCGCCGGAGACCGTCATGAGGAGGCCGACCTGGGCGAGGCTCAGGCCGGAGACGTAGGTGAAGTAGAGGGCCGTGCAGCCGGCCCAGAGGCCGGTGCCCGTCTTGTCGATGATGCTGACGACGAGCATGCGGCGGCCGTCGCGGCCTCCGGGTATGCGGTCGAGCGCGGTGCGGTGCCACGAGGACGGGCGGCTCACGCGGTTCCCCCTTGACGCGAGTTATGTATTGGTACATAGTTTGGAACGTGGCAACACAATATTCGATCGAGGGGACGACGGCCAAGGGAATCGCCGCGTCCGTCGAACGCGGCGTGGCCGAGGGGGAGCTCGCTCCGGGCGACGCCCTGCCTCCCGTACGGAAGCTGGCGGACGACCTGGGGGTCAGTCCGGGCACGGTGGCGACCGCCTACAAGGAACTGCGCGGGCGGGGGCTCGTCGTGACGCGCGGTCGGGGCGGGACCGTGGTGGCGGACGCCCCCTCGGTGGCGTCACGTCGCCCTCCCCGGATGCCGGAGGGGCTCACGGACCTGGCGAGCGGTCTGCCCGATCCCGCCTTCCTGCCGGTGCTCCACCCGCCCGGCGAGGTGCGGCCGGTCTACGGCTCGCACCGGGCCGCGCCCCGGCTCGCCGCCCTGGAGGAGCTGACCCGGGCGTGGTTCCGGCGGGACGGGGTGCCCGCGGAGCGGGTGACCTTCGCGCACGGGGCGCTCGACTGCATCGCCCGGCTCCTCTCGGTGGAGCTGCGGCCCGGTGACGCCGTGGCCGTCGAGGACCCCGGCTTCCACCACCTCCTGGACCTGGTGCCCGCGCTGGGGCTGCGGATGGTGCCGGTCGCCGTCGACCGGGCCGGGATCACGCCGGACGGGCTGCGGGCGGCGCTGCGGGCCGGGGTGCGGGCGGTCGTCTTCACCCCGCGCGCGCAGTGCCCCACGGGGGCCTCGCTGACGCCGGAGCGGCGGGACGAACTGGGGGCGCTGTTGCGGGAGTTCCCCGAGGTCCTGGTGATCGAGGACGACTATCTCGCCGAGTTCGACGCGCCCCCGGCTCCCACCGTGAGCGCGCTGGGGCCGGCCCGGTGGGCGCAGGTGCGCACGGTCTCGAAGCGGCTGGGCGTGGACCTGCGGTGGGCCGGGCTGACCGGTGACGCGGTGACGCTCGCCCGGCACGACGGCCGGATGCTGATGACCTCCGGCTGGGTCAGCCATGTGCTCCAGGAGACCGTCGTCCGGCTGCTCTCCGATCCGGAGGTGGCACGGCTCGCGGCGCGCGGGGAGGCCGCGTACGCCGAGCGGCGGCGGGCGCTGGTCGACGCGCTCGGCGCGCGCGGCATCCGCGCGGTGGGGGCCGAGGGGCTGAACGTGTGGGTGCCGGTGCGGGACGAGTCCGCGGTGGTCAACGGGCTGCGGACGCACGGCTGGTGGGTGGCGGCGGGCGCCCGGTTCCGGATCGACGCGCCGCCCGCCGTACGGATCACCGTGTCCATGCTGCTGCCGGAGGCGGCGGAGCGGCTGGCGGCGGACTTCGCGCAGGTGCTCGGGGACGCCCAGGCGACGTACGGGGGCTGAGGCGGCGAGTGCGCGGGGGGCGGCGCCGGGGCGCGGCGCGCCGCCCGACCAGGAGAACGGCACCGG
>NZ_JBHYKM010000080.1:6845-37411 GCF_042741435.1 Streptomyces sp. NPDC058955
CGCGCGGGCGCGGGGGCGGGCACGGGCGGGGGGGGGGGCCACCCGCGCGCGTGGGCGGGTGGAGTCAGCGGGTGCGGTAGGCGTGGCCGAGGGTCTGGTCGAGGGTGTTGCCCGCCGTGTCGGTGAGTTCGGCGCGCAGCGAGACGGTGCCTCCCGGGGCGGGGTTGCGGATCACGACGGCGCCGTCCGTGACCGGGGTGTCGTTCCAGGTGGTGCCTCCGTCGACGGAGACGCGGACGCGGAGGGAGCGCAGACCCTGGCCGGCGGCGGGGCCCTGGACGGTGACCGGGACGCGGAGGTCGGTGCCGGCGGGGGCGGTGCCGTCGAGGGCGAGCGGCGGGGTGAAGCGGACAACGCTCAGCGGGAGCGCGGTGGGGGTGGCGGTCGCCGCGGAGTCGAAGCTCCAGACGGCGGTGGTGCGCCCCGCGCGCGTGCCGGAGCCGTGGAGGGCGGTGGCGGTGAGCCGGTAGCGGGCCCGGTCGGCGGTGGCGAGCGTGAAGGAGGCCCGGCCCGGGGCGCCCCGGTGGGTGCCGACGAGGACGCCGTCCCGGTGGAGGGTGGTGGCGGCCGACCGGAAGACCGGGTCGGAGGGGGCGTGCCCGTCGCCGTCGGCGAGCAGCGGCAGGTCGAGGGCGAGCCGGTCGCCGTCGCGGACGCCCGCGGGCGGCGCGTCGGGGTCCTCGTCGAGGGCCGGGCCGAGCACGGCGTTGTCGAAGGTGTGGGTGAGGGTGGCGCCTGCGCGGACCGGGAGCTCCTCCGCCTCGTACAGGTTGGACGGCGCCTCGGGCGTGCCCGGTGTGCTGTACGCGAGGTCCCAGGTGCCGCGTTCGGGGGTGACGTGGAAGGTCGCGGTGCCGGTGCGGGCGAGCTCGGTGGTGAGGCTGACGGTGGTGCCGTCGGACGGCTGGATCGCGGCGGAGCCGAAGCCGCCGGCGCCGTCCCGGTCGGCCGCGCGGGCCTTGAGGGTGGCCAGGTCGTCGGCGGCGGGCCTGCGGACGAAGCCGGTGAGGGCGCGGCCGGAGGTGAAGCGGTAGCCGAGGCCGTAGTCGGCCCGCTCGCCGATCCAGTAGCCGTCGAAGGTGGCCGTCACGGAGCCGGGTTCGGCGGCGGGACCGAGGTGGGCCACGCGCAGGCCGGTCGCCGAGGACATCAGGTTCAGGGAGCGCGTCTGTCCGTCGTGGCTGACCTCGACGAACGACATCGCGTGCCGGGGTTCGGCGCCTGCCTCGGGCGGGCGCACGTCGATCGGGGACGTGGTGCGGGCGTCGACGGTCACGGTCGTGTCGTGGTCGAGGTCGAGACGGGGCTGGACGAGCCAGTCGGTGCCGGCGCCCTTGTACTGGGGGTACACCTCCGAGCCGAGGAGGTAACGGCCCTTGGGCAGGCGGAGCGTGACGGTGCCGGAAGGGTCGTGGACGTTCTCCTGGACGTCCCGGCCCGGGCCGGAGATCCCGGTCACCTGGGTCGCGTAGGCGGAGGCCGCGGCGCCGGTGCGGTCGAGGTGGCGGATGGTCAGGGTGACCGTCTGGTCCGGGGCGGTGGAGGCCAGGGCGAGGGGCGGGACGGTGAGGGCCGTGGCGGTGAGGGCGGTGGCGAGGGCGAGGGTGCGGAGGGTGGGCCGGATCCAGGATCCAGTCTTCTGGATCGTGGATCCGGTAGATCGGATCGTGGATCCAGTACGTCGGATCGTGGATCCCGTAGATCGGATACTGGATTCAGTCGTCGCTGTGTCGTTCATGCAGGGAACTGGGCGCCGGGCGGCCGGAGTTCCCGTGACCTGGGACACAGCGGGTGCCGGGCCGGGTGTGCGGTGTGGTGCGGGTCACGGGAACCCGGGCGAACCGGCGGTCAGTACCCGGTGTGGAACCAGAAATGAGAGAACGTTTCCGGGCCGGGGATCCCTCGGCGCTCGGTGAGGCGTACGACGCGCACGCACGGGTGCTGTTCCAGTACGCGTACCGCATGTGCGGCGACCGCGCCGCGGCCGAGGACGTCGTGTCCGCGACCTTCCTGGAGGCATGGCGCTGCCGGGGCAAGGTCCACGCGGAGGGCGGGAGCCTGAGGCCGTGGCTGCTCGGGATCGCGACCAATGTCCTGCGCGGGGCCGCGCGGGAGGCACGGCGGCGTGACGCGGCGCTGGCGCGGATGCCCGACAGCGGGGTGCTGCCGGACTTCAGCGACGCGGTGGCCTCGCGGCTCGCCGACGAGGAACGGCTCCGGGCCGCGCGGGTGGCCCTCGGCCGGCTCCGGCGCCGGGAGCGCGAGGTCTTCGGCCTCGTCGTGTGGGCCGGCCTCGACTACGCCACGGCGGGCGAGGCGCTGGGCATCCCCGTCGGCACCGTGCGGTCCCGGCTCTCCCGGGCACGGGAGCGGCTGCGGACGCTCGCGGAGGCGGAGCTGCGCTCCGGGCGGCGCCGGCGCGGCCGAAGGGCGGACGGCGGAGCCTCCGGGCCCCCCGGCTCCGGCCCCGCGGCCGGGACCATCGCCAGTCCTGCCGCCGGTCCCGCCGCCGGCCTCGCCGCCGGTCCCGCACCAGCCCCGGCGCCCGGCGCCGCCGCGACCGTGCCCGTGCCCGTGCCCGTGCCTGCGGGCCGTACCGTCCTCGTCCCCCGAACCTCACCGGAGAAGCCGGCATGAACGACATCGATCCCCGACCCCGTCCTCAGGACGCGCTGCTCACCGAGCTGACGGAGCTGCTGCCCCCGCCGCCGGTGCCGGAGTTCGCGCCGGAGCGGCGGCGGGAGCTGCGGCGGACGCTGATGGCGTCGGCGCGGCCCGCGCGTCCGGCGGCGTGGTGGACCCGGAAGGCCGTGCGGTTCGCCGTGCCCGCCGTGGTGTGCGGCATCGCGGCCGGCGCGGTGCTGGTGACCGCTCCCCCGGAGCCGCGCGACCGCCCGGCGGTGCGGGCGGAGGGCGCCTCCGCGGTGCTGTCGCGGGCCGCGCTCGCCGCCGCCTCCGCGCCGGCGCCGGACGCGCGCCCGGAGGAGTTCGTGTACGTGGAGAGCCTGGTGTCCCGGGCCGGGCGTCCCGCCGGTGGCGGGGCCGCCGTCGTGGAGCCCGCGCACCGGCGCCAGGTGTGGCTGTCGGCGGACGGCAGCCGGGCCGGGCTCGTACGGGAGGCGGGGTCCGCCGATCAGGAGCTGTCGCCGAGGCTGCCCGTGTACGAGCTGGAGCACCCGGGCGCCGAGCCGCGGCGGACGGTCCTGGAGCCGTCGGAGGCTTCGGTGACCGCTCCGACGCACGCCTTCGTGGCGGGGCTGCCGACCGATGCCGACGCGCTGCTGCGGCTGGTGCGGGAGCAGACCCGTACCGGCGGCGGGGACGCGGACCAGCGGGCGTTCGGCGCGATCGGGACGCTGCTGGCCGAGACCTGGGCGCCGCCGAAGGTGACGGCCGCGCTGTTCGAGGCGGCCGCGCGGATCCCCGGGGTCGTGGTGGTGTCGTCCGCGCGGGACGCGGCGGGCCGGGAGGGCGTGGCCGTGGCCCGTACCTCCGGCGGGGAGCGGACCCAGTGGGTCTTCGACCGGTCCACCTCCGCCTTCCTCGGGGAGCGGACGGTGCTCGTCGCGGGCTCGGACGCCGGGCCGGCCGGGACGGTGCTGAGCGAGACGGCGGTGCTCACCAAGGCCGCGGTGGCGCGGGCCGGTCAGCTGCCCGGCTGAGCCGGTCCTGAGGGAGGGGCGCCCCCGCGGGGGGCGCCCCTTTCCGTGTCAGCCGCGGCGGACGGCCGCGAGGGACTCGTAGAAACGCAGGAGGTCGAGGTTGTCGACGGAGCCCGCGTTGACGGCCTTCTCCAGGGCGGTGCCCTGGAGGAGGCGCTTCACCGGGACCTCGATGCGCTTGCCGGTGAGGGTGTGCGGGATGCCCGGGACCTCGATGATCTCGTCGGGGACGTGGCGCGGCGACAGTTCGGTGCGGATCGTGGTCCTGATCCGGGCGATCAGGTCGTCGTCGAGGGCGGCGCCGTCCGCGAGGTGGACGAAGAGGGGCATCCAGTAGCCGCCGTCCGGTTCCTCCAGGCCGATGACGAGGGATTCCCGGATCTCGGGGAGCCGCTCCACCGCCTCGTAGATATCGGCGCTTCCCATCCGGACGCCCTGGCGGTTGAGGGTGGAGTCGGAGCGGCCGTGGATGACGACCGAGCCGCGGTCGGTGATCGTGATCCAGTCGCCGTGCCGCCACACGCCGGGGAACATCTCGAAGTAGCTGTCGTGGTAGCGGCTGCCGTCGGGGTCGTTCCAGAAGTGGATCGGCATGGACGGCATGGGGTTGGTGACGACGAGCTCGCCGACCTCGCCGACGACGGGCTTGCCGGACGGGTCCCAGGACTGGAGGTCGGTGCCCAGGCCGGCGGCCTGGAGCTCGCCGATGTGCACGGGCAGGGTGGGGACGGCTCCGGCGAAGCAGGAGCAGACGTCGGTGCCGCCGCTGACGCTGGCGATCCACAGGTCCGCGCGGACCTCGTCGTGGAGCCAGCGGAAGCCGTCGGGCGGCAGCGGGGAGCCGGTGGTGGCGACGCACCGCACGGCGGACAGGTCGAAGTCGCGGCCGGGGTGCACGTCGGCCTTGGCGCAGGCCATCACGTAGGCGGCGGAGGTGCCGTACAGGGTGGCGCCGGTGCGCTCGGCGACGCGCCACTGGGCGCCGGTGTCCGGGTAGCCGGGGCTGCCGTCGTACAGCACGACGGTGGTGCCGGTGAGAAGGCCGGAGACGAGGAAGTTCCACATCATCCAGCCGGTGGAGGTGTACCAGAAGAAGACGTCCTCGGGGCCCAGGTCGCAGTGGAGGCCCAGCTGCTTGAGGTGCTCGACGAGGATGCCGCCCTGGGACTGGACGATCGCCTTCGGCAGGCCCGTGGTGCCAGAGGAGTACAGGACCCACAGGGGGTGGGCGAACGGGACCTGCTCGAAGACCGGTTCCACGTCGGCGGCGACGAGGTCGGCCCAGTCGAGGGCGCCGTCGGGGGCGGGGGTGCCGAGGAGCGGGATGTGGACGACGGCGCGCAGGGTGGGGAGTTCGGCGCGGAGCTCGGCGACGGTGTCGCGGCGGTCGTGCTGCTTGCCGCCGTAGCGGTAGCCGTCGACGGTGAAGAGGACGACCGGCTCGACCTGCTGGAAGCGGTCGAGGACGGAGCGGGCGCCGAAGTCGGGGGCGCAGGACGTCCAGACGCCGCCGACGGCGGCGGTGGCGAGCAGGGCGACGACGGCCTGCGGGACGTTCGGCAGGTAGCCGCTGACGCGGTCGCCGGGGCGGACGCCGAGGGCGCGCAGCTCGGCGGCGAGCGAGCCGACCTGGCGGCGGAGCTCGGCCCAGGTGATCGGGGCCGGCTCGTGCGTCTCGTCGACGTGGAGGAGCGCGGTGTCCTGGGGGCGGTCGGCGGCGGCGCGCAGGGCGTGCTCGGCGTAGTTGAGGGTGGCGCCGGGGAACCAGTCGGCGCCCGGCATGGAGCGGTCGCCCAGCACGCGCGCGTAGGGGGTGGAGAAGCGGACGTCGAACCATTCGGCGACGGCCTGCCAGAAGGTCTCCAGCTCGTCGACGGACCAGCGGTGCAGCGCCGGGTACCCGCCGTCGGCGGGTGCGCCGTGGTGCTCGGCGGCCCACGCCTGGAAGCGGGTGACGGCGGCGTGGGCGATGCGCTCCTCGTCCGGCTGCCAGAGCGGCTCGGTCGGCTCGGTCGGCGCAGATGTCATCGGGTGGCTCCCTGGCTGTACGCGGGTCGGCGTGTGTCGCGCGCACGTGCGGGGGTGTGCGCGTGACGCGGCTGACAGGACGATGCCATGGGAGCGGCTTTCGCACCAGGGCCGCCCGCCCGTGGTCGGCCGGTTGAACATGTGCTCCCACCACGGGTGAACGGCAGTTGAACGGGGCTCGTGAAGCCGCTGGTGGGTGGCAGGGTGAGCCTCATGGACGGTCGTGGACTGGTGCGTTCGGTGAGGGTGTTCGGTTCGGTGCAGGGGCTCAGGACGGTACGGGCGGCGTGGCGGCAGCGGCGGGCGGACGCAGCGGCGCTGCCGCCGCGGGGGGCGGAGCGGGCCCGGGTGCCGGGTCCCGCGGACGGGGCGGAGGCGCTGCCGGGCGGGGGGATCGTCCGGTTCGCCCGGTCGTCGCTGCGGGTGTGCGTGTCGGCGGGCGGCACGGTGTTCTGGGGGTGGGACGGGGCGGAGCCGGAACCGTCGTACGCGCTGGCGGGCCCGGCGCCCGAGCCGGACCCCCGGGCGGTCCTGGAACCGGACACGGACGGCGGCTGGCGGGTCGTGTCGGAGCGGGTGACGGTGGCGGTGTCGCGGCACGGGGCGGTGGAGATCCGCACGCCCGGCGGGGTGATGCTGCGGCGTGATCTGCCGCCGCGCTGGTGGGAGCCGGTGGGCGGGGGGCCGTCGCGGTGGGCGCAGCGGGCCGAGGTGCCGGCGGACGCGCGGTTCTTCGGGCTCGGCGGGCGGGCCTCGGGGCCGCGGCTGCGGGACGGCTCGTACCGGCTGTGGAACACGGACCCCAAGGGGCGGTTCGGGCCGGACGACGATCCGCTGTACCTGACGATGCCGGTGCAGTTCGTGGTCGCGGACGCGGGGACGCACCTGGCCTTCCACGACAACTCCTGGGACGGGCGGGTGACCCTCGCGGAGGGCGAGGAGGGGGCCGGGTCGGGGCACGACCGGCCGGGCACCAGCGAGGTGCGGATGGAGGGCGGGCCGCTGCGGTGCTGGGTGGTCGTCGGGACCCCCGCGCGCGTGCTGCACAACTGGGCGGCGCTGACCGGGGCGCCGGCGCTGCCGCCCGCGTGGGCGCTGGGGCCGCAGCACGCGCGCTGGGGGTTCGGGAGCGCGGCGGAGGTGCGGCGGGTCGTGGCCGGCTACCGCGAGCGGGGGCTTCCGCTGTCGGTGGTGCACCTGGACATCGACCATCTGGACCGGCACCGGGTGTTCACGGTGGACCGGGAGCGGTTCCCCGATCTGCCGGGGCTCGCGGAGGAGCTGCGCGGGGAGGGCGTGCGGCTGGTGTCGATCGTGGACCCGGCGGTCGCGGCCGAGCCGGGGAACGTGCTGTACGAGGAGGGGCGGGCGGCCGGGGCGTTCGTGCGGGACGCGCGGGGCGCGGAGGTACGGGGGGTGGTGTGGCCCGGGGAGTGCGCCTTCCCCGACTTCACCGATCCGGCGGTGCGGGAGTGGTGGGGCGGCCTGTACGAGGAGCGGCTGCGGCAGGGGTTCTCCGGCATGTGGCACGACATGAACGAGCCGGTGTCGTTCGCGGCGTTCGGCGACCCGACGCTCCCCCGGTCGGCCCGGCACCACCTGGACGGGCGGGGCGGCGACCACCGGGAGGCGCACAACGTGTACGGGCTGCTGATGGCCCGGGCCGGGTACGAGGGGCTGCGGCGGCTGCGTCCCGAGGAGCGCCCGTTCTTGTTCACGCGCTCGGGGTGGGCGGGGATGCAGCGGTACGGGGGCACCTGGTCCGGCGACGTGGCCACCGGCTGGCCGGGGCTGCGGGCCTCGCTGGCGCTGGTCCTGGGGCTCGGGCTGTGCGGGGTGCCGTACTCGGGGCCGGACGTGGGCGGTTTCGACGGGAGTCCGTCGCCGGAGCTGTTCCTGCGCTGGTTCCAGCTGGGTGCCTGGCTGCCGCTGTTCCGGACGCACGCGGCGCTGGACGCGGGCCGGCGGGAGCCGTGGGAGTTCGGGCCGGAGGTGCTGGAGCACGCGCGCGTGGCGCTGGCCGAGCGGGAGCGCCTGCACCCGTACTTCGTGACCCTGGCCCGGCTCGCGCGGATGACCGGCGCGCCCTACGCGCGGCCGGTGTGGTGGGGGACGCCCGAGGACCGGGTCCTGCGGGAGTGCGAGGACTCGTTCCTGCTCGGCGACGCCCTGCTGGTGGCGCCCGTGCTGCACCGGGGGGCGGACCGGCGGGCGGTGCGGCTGCCGCGCGGCCGCTGGTACGACACGGCGACCGGCGCGGCGTACGAGGGGCCCGGGCAGGTGCTGCTCGACGCGCCCCTCGCGCGCGTGCCGGTGCTGGCCCGGGCGGGCGCGGTGCTGCCGGTGCGCGGCGAGGACGGTCGGCCGGCGCTGGAGGTGTGGGCGCCCGCGGCGGGCCGGACGGGCGGGGGGCTCGTCGTCCGGGACACCGGCGACGGCTGGGAGCCGGCGGAGATCGAGCGCTACCAGTCGCGGCTCGTGGACGGCCGGGTCGTGGTGGAGCGGGTGACGGACGAGGGGCCGGTGGAGCCGGAGCTGCCGGTGCGGGTGCGGGGCGGGGTGTGAGGGCGGAGCCGGGTGCGAGGACGGAGCCGGGTGTGAGGGCGGGCGGCGTTGTCGGACCCGCCGCCTAGCATCCGGGACATGCATCTGGAATCCCTCATGGACGAGGACATCCGGCTTCCCGCCGGCCGCGTGGTGACGGTCGGCGAGGGGGACGGCGGGACGGCGCCGTTGTGGTTGAGCGACGGACCCGCGCCGTTCGGGTCGTGGGGGCGGATACGGGCCGCGCACGCGCGGACCGGACTGTGGCCGCTGCTGCTCGAACCGCTGGACGGGGAGCGGGGCTTCCGGCCGTGGGCGTCGGGGGAGCTGTACCCGGAGGAGTCGTCCCGGCCCGCCGCGCACGATCCGGCGGCCCTCCTCGCTGCGTGGTGGGAGGGGTGCACCTCGGTCGACGAGGAGGACGACCCCCTCTCCGCCGAGGAGCGGCTCGCCGTCACCGCCCCCTACGGGGCGGTCTGGCCGGGGCTCGCTCCCGGGCGGACGCCCGCGGAGGAGCCCGACGCGCACGCCGCGGAGACCGCGGAGGTGTTCCTGTCCCTCGGGACCGACGCGCGCCTGGGGCTGGTCGAGGCCGCCTCCGGGGCGGAGGCGCTGGCCGCCGTGGGCTGGTCCGGGCCGGCCAACCACGAGAACGACACGGGGCGGATCGCCGCGGTCGTCGCCGACTGGGAACGGCGCTTCGGGGTGCGGGTGTTCGCGGTCGGGTTCGCCACCCTGCGGCTCTCCGTCGCCGCTCCCCCGGCCACCCTGGACGAGGCGCTGCCCCTCGCGGCCGAGCACTTCGCCTTCTGCCCCGACAACGTGTGGCAGGGGCACTGCAAGGACCTCACGGCGTACGCGGAACACCTGGTGGGGGCGGACGAGTGGACCTTCTGGTGGGACTGACGGTCAGCCGTACGCGCCCGCGAACCACTTCCTCATGGCCTCGGTGTGGAGCGGGAAGACCAGTTCGCGCGGTTCGGGGACCACGATGCGGGCGGAGGTCTCCGGGGTCGGGGTGAAGGCGGTGAGGGCGTCCGCCTCGACGGGTGGGAGGAGGCCGAAGACCAGGAGGTGGTCGGCGGAGGACAGGACGTCGGCGAGACGGACGGAGCCGGGGTCGGCGTCCAGGCCGGTCTCCTCCTGGAGTTCGCGGACGACGGCGGTGTGCCAGTCCTCGCCGTGATCGATGAAGCCGCCGGGGAGTGCGGTGCCGCCGTGGCCGGGGTGGATGGCGCGGGTGACGGCGAGGAGGCCGGTGCCCTGGGGCGAGGTGACGGGGAGGAGGGCGACGGCGACGGGGAGGGGGTTGCGGTAGGCGGTGGTGGCACAGACGGGGCAGGTGCGCGGCCAGCCGGCGGTGCCGGCCGGGTAGCGGGCTCCGCAGGCCGAGCAGTGGGAATGGAGGGCGGGCTTGGTGTCGGTCACGGGGGGACCGTATGCGAGAGGCTTTCCCGGCGGGGCGGGAACTGGTAGACCCGGTGCGCATGACTGGACTTGCCTCTGCATTCCGTACCCTCGCCGTCACGGGCGCGGCCGCGCTGCTCGCCTGCGCGGGGGCCGTCGCCTCCCCCGCCGCGGCCGTACCCGAGCCGAAGGCGCCGCGGGAGTTCGTGGCGCTGGACTCGGTGGACCGGACGATCCTCCAGGAGATGCGGTACACCACGGCGCACAACTTCGTGGGTGAGCCGATCGACGGGTACCGGCAGCCGCTGTGCGTGCTGACCCGGCCGGCGGCGGAGGCGCTGCACCGCGCGCAGACCCGGCTGCTGGCGCGGGGGTACTCGCTGAAGGTGTACGACTGCTACCGGCCGCAGCGGGCGGTGGACCACTTCGTGCGCTGGGCGGAGGACCTGGCGGACGAGCGGATGAAGGCGGAGTTCTATCCACTGGTGGCGAAGGAGCGGCTGTTCGCGGACGGGTACATCGCGGAGAAGTCCGGGCACAGCCGGGGTTCGACGGTGGACCTGACGGTCGTACGGCTGCCGGCGGCGCGCACGCGCGCGTACGTGCCGGGCGAGGAGCTGACCTCGTGCACCGCACCGTACGAGGAGCGGTTCCCGGACAGCTCGGTCGACATGGGGACCGGGTACGACTGCTTCGACACGCTGTCGCACACCGAGGACCCGCGGATCACGGGGGTGCAGCGGGCCAACCGGCAACTGCTGAAGGGCGTGCTGGAGGCGGAGGGGTTCGTGAACCTGCCGGAGGAGTGGTGGCACTTCACGTTCAGGCCGGAGCCGTTCCCCTCGACGTTCTTCGACTTCCCGGTGGCGCGCCGGTCGGTGGCCGGGCACTGACGTCTTCCCCGTCCCGGGGGCCCGTGCCAGACTCGGCAGCAGACTTCTGACAGGTCGTCAGATCGCTGGGAGGGCCGGACATGACACGGAAGCGCAGGCCGGTGGTGGCCGGCTGGTTCACCGACGACACGGTCCCGGACGGGGAGTTCCGGCTCCTCGCCACCCGGTGCTCGGCCTGCGCCGCGGTGTTCTTCCCGCGCGAGGACGACTTCTGCCGCAACCCGGAGTGCCCGCGCGACGGCACGCTCGACGAGACGCCGCTCTCGCCGCGCGGGCGGGTGTGGTCGTACACCGACGGGCGCTACCGGCCCCCCGCCCCGTACGTCTCCGACCCGGAGGCGCCCTGGGAGCCGTACGTCCTCGTCGCGGTCGAGCTCGCCGCCGAGGGCATGGTGGTGCTGGGGCAGGCCGCGCCGGGGGTGCGGACGGCGGACCTCGCGGTGGGGGCCGAGGTCGAGGTGGTGCCGGGGGTCCTGAACGAGGACGCCGAGCACGTCTGGACCACCTGGCGCTGGCGGCCCGTGGGGACGGAGGCGCGCGCGTGAACGACATCGCCGTCATCGGGGCCGGGATGCACCCCTGGGGCAAGTGGGGGCGGAGCTTCGTCTCGTACGGGACCGCCGCCGCCCGCGCCGCGCTCGCCGACGCGGGCGTGCGGTGGTCGGACATCGGCTCCGTCGTCGGGGCCGACACCGTGCGGTGCGGCTATCCGGGGTACGTGGCCGGGGCGACCTTCGCCCAGGCCCTCGGCTGGCAGGGGGCGCGGGTCACCAGCGTGTACGCGGCGTGCGCCTCGGGCGCCCAGGCCATCGGCGCGGCCCGGGCCCAGATCCTGGCCGGGCTGGCCGACGCGGTGCTCGTCGTCGGCGCGGACGCCACCCCCAAGGGGTTCCTCGCGCCGGCCGGCGGGGAGCGGCCGGACGATCCGGACTGGCTGCGGTTCCGGGTCCTCGGCGCCACCAACCCGGCGTACTTCGCCCTCTACGCCCGCCGCCGGATGGCGCTGTACGGGGACACCGTCGAGGACTTCGCCCGGGTCAAGGTGAAGAACGCGGCGGCCGGGGCGCTCAATCCGATGGCCCGCTACCGGAAGCCGGTGACGCCCGAGGAGGTCGCCGGCTCGGCGGTGGTCGCCGATCCGCTGCGGCTGCTCGACATCTGCGCGACCTCGGACGGCGGGGCGGCCCTGGTGCTGTCCAGCCTGGACTTCGCCCGGCGGCACGGGCACCCGGACCCGGTGCGGATCCGGGCGGTGTCGACCGTCTCCCCCACCTACCCCAAGGCGGTGCTCGACCTCCCCGACATCGCGACCGACGCGACCACCGCGGCGGCGCCGGCGCCGCACGCCTTCCGGGCCTCGATCGCGCGGGCGGCGTACGAGGAGGCGGGGCTCGGGCCGGAGGACCTGTCGCTGGCCGAGGTGTACGACCTGTCCACCGCGCTGGAGCTGGAGTGGTACGAGGACATCGGCCTGTGCGGGCGCGGCGAGGGCGCCACGCTGCTCCGGGACGGGGTGACCCGGCTCGGCGGCGCGCTGCCGGTGAACGCGAGCGGCGGGCTCGCCTCCTTCGGGGAGGCGGTGCCCGCCCAGGCGATCGCCCAGGTCTGCGAGCTGACCTGGCAGCTGCGGGGCGCCGCGGGCGACCGGCAGGTGCCGGGGGCCCGGGCCGGGATCACCGCCAACCAGGGCCTGTTCGGCCACGGTTCGGCGGTGGTGGCGGTCCGCTGAGGGGTGTGCGGGGGCCGCCACGCGCGCGTGGCGGCCCCGGACCACGGGAACCGGACCGTACGGCTCAGGTCGCCACGGACGCGTGGTCCCGGTCCGCCAGGACCAGGGCGTGCTCGACGACGGCGACGAGGACGCTCTTGACCGACTCGCGGTCGCGGGCGTCGCACATCACCAGCTCGACCTCGGGGTCGAGGTCGAGCGCCGCCCGGACGGTGTCCGTCGGGTAGCGGCGGGCGCCCTCGAAGCAGTTGACGGCCACCGTGAACGGGATGCCGCGCCGCTCGAAGTAGTCGATGGCGGCGAAGCTGTCCTCCAGGCGGCGGGTGTCCGCGAGCACCACCGCGCCCAGCGCCCCCTGGGCCAGCTCGTCCCAGAGGAACCAGAAGCGGTCCTGTCCGGGGGTGCCGAACAGGTACAGGACCAGGTCCTCGCGGAGCGTGATCCGGCCGAAGTCCATGGCGACCGTGGTGGTCGTCTTGGACTCGACACCGTGCAGGTCGTCCACGGGGCGGCCGGCCTCGGTGAGGACCTCCTCGGTCCGCAGCGGTCTGATCTCGCTGACCGCGCCGACCAGTGTGGTCTTGCCGACCCCGAAGCCGCCCGCGACCAGGATCTTCAGGGTCACCGGCTCGACGGGGGTCTTGGTGCGGCTAGAGCGCCCGAAGGCCATTGATCACCTCGCGGAGGATGCTCACGTCCGGCAGCTGGGCCGGCGGAACGGGGCGGGTCACGTGCACGAGTTCCTCGTCGACGAGGTCGCCGACCAGGACCCGGACCACCCCGACGGGGAGGTCGAGTCCGGCGGCGAGCTCGGCGATCGACTGGGGCTGCTCGGAGCAGCGTTCGACGATCTCCACGTGTTCCGGGGAGAGCGACTGGTCGCGGCCGGGGTCGTCGGCGGCGGGCTCGGGGACCACCACGGCGATGAGGTCGAGCCGGTGGCGGCCGGCGGCGCTCGTCCGGCCGCGGGTCATCGCGTAGGGACGGACGACCGGTCCCGCCTCGTCGTCGTACCAGTGGTGGGGGGCGGCCGTCGGCCGGCCGCGCTCGGCTGCGTCGCTCATGCGGGGCGGCTCACCCTCCCGTGGGCAGACCGGTCCGGGGGGCCGTGCCGAGATGGGTGCCGACCCGCTTGACCATGAGGGTCATCTCGTAGGCGACCTGGCCGACGTCGGAGTCGGCGTCGGCCAGGACGGCCAGGCAGCTGCCGTCGCCCGCGGCGGTCACGAAGAGGAAGGCGTCCTCCAGCTCGACCACGGTCTGGCGGACCCGGCCCGCCTCGAAGTGGCGGCCGACGCCCTTGGCGAGGCTGTGGAAGCCGGAGGCGACGGCGGCGAGGTGCTCGCCGTCCTCGCGGCTCAGGTCCTTCGACGCGCCGGTGGGCAGGCCGTCGCTGGAGAGCACCAGGGCCTTGCGGATGGCGGCGACGCGCTGGACCAGCTCGTCGAGGAGCCAGTTCAGCTCGCCGTTGCCGTGGACGGAGCTGCTGGTGCTTGCTGCGGCGTTCGGTGCGGTCATCGACCGTCCCCCTCGGGTGTCGTTCCGTGTGCTGTGGTGTCGTCCGGGCCGGTGCCGTCCCGGCGTCCGCGCTGCCAGCCGCGCTGCATGGCGGCCATGCGGGCGCGCACCTCCTCCGCGTCGCGCTCGAAGGCGTCGTCGGTGTCGCCGCGCTCGGCGGGGCGGTCCCCGGCCGGGGCGTCGGCCGGCTGCTCGGTATCGCGGAGCTGCGGGACGAGGCTGGCCTGGCGGACCCGGCGCGGCAGCCCGTCGAGCGACGGGGCCGGGTCCGGCTCGCCCGCCGGCGGGGCGGTCGGGACCGGAGCCGGGCGGGCCTCGGTGCCTTCCGGGCGTACGGGGACGAGCGTGGGGCCGGTGCGCGGCGCCGTCCGGCGGTCCGCGCCGGGGGCGGGGTGCGCGCGGCCGGGCTCGTCGAGCCGGCGCCCGTGGTCGACGACCAGGGTGGGCTGGCGGCGGCGCGGCAGCGCCAGCGGGCCGTGGGCGTCGTCCTCGCCGGCCGGCTCGTCGTCCCGGCGGCCTTCGGCCTGGTCGGGGGCCTGCTGGTGCTGCTCGCCGGCCGGGACGAGGCCGGTGCGGCGGCGCTGGGGGCGGAAGAGGCCGCCGCGCTCGCTGTCGCTGTCGAGGAGGTCGGCGGAGCGGTCGAGGAGCGCGTCGATGTCCTCGGGGCCGAACGGCGGCTCCAGTTCGACCGGGCCGTCCAGGGGGCGTTCGAGCGTCCGGTCGGCGACCGGGGCGAAGGTGCCGTCCACCGGCCGGTGTCCGGCCGGGCCCGTCTCGTCCGCCAGGTCGGGCACGCGCGCGAGGGCCGGGCGGCGCTGCGGGAGCGGGGCGTCGCCGAGCATGCCCGCCGCCGACCCGGAGGTCGTAGGGGATCCGCCCGTGGCGTGGTGCGCGTCGCCCTCGGCGGGGCGGGGGTCGAGGGTCTTGCGGTCCAGGCGGAAGCCCGCGCCCTGGGTCTCGGGGGCGTCGGTGAGCAGCGCGGCCGGGATGAAGACGACCGCGGTGGTGCCGCCGTACGGGGAGGTCTGGAGCGAGACGCGGACGTTCTGCCGCTGGGCGAGCCGGCTGACCACGAACAGGCCGAGGCGGTCGGTGTCGGAGAGCTCGAACTCGGGGGTCTCGGCGAGCCGCAGGTTGGCGTCGAGGAGGACGTCGGCGCTCATGCCGAGGCCGCGGTCGTGGATCTCCAGGGTGAAGCCGTTGGCGACGCGCTCGCCGAGCACCTGGACGGCGGTGTGCGGCGGCGAGAACACCGTGGCGTTCTCCAGCAGTTCGGCGATGAGGTGGGTGAGGTCGGCGACGGCGGGGCCGCCGACGCCGAGCCGGGGCAGCCGGCGGACCTCGATGCGCTCGTAGTCCTCGACCTCGGCGACGGCGGCCCGGACCACGTCCATGAGCTGCACGGGCTTGCGCCACTGGCGGGAGGGGGCGGCGCCGGAGAGGATCACCAGGCCCTCGGCGTGGCGGCGCATGCGGGTGGTGAGGTGGTCGAGCCGGAAGAGGTCCGCGAGCTCCTCGGTGTCCTCGGTGCGGCGCTCCATGGTGTCGAGCAGGGTGAGCTGGCGGTGGAGCAGGACCTGGTTGCGGCGGGCGAGGTTGACGAAGACCTCGGCGACCCCGCGGCGCATGTCGGCCTGCTTGACGGCGGCCTCGACGGCGGCGCGCTGGAGGGTGTTGAGGGCCTGGCCGACCTGGCCGACCTCGTCCTCGCCGTACCGCAGGTGCGGGACCTCGGTCTCGACGTCGACGTGCTCGCCGGCGGCGAGGCGGCGCATCACGCTGGGCAGGCGGACTCCGGAGACCTCCTGGGACTCCTTCTGGAGGCGGCGCAGGTCGCGGACGAGCGAGCGGCCGATCCGGACCGAGATGCCGACCGAGGCGAGCAGCGCGAGGAAGCCGAGGACGCCGGCGACGCCCGCCTTCAGCAGCACGCTGTACGCGGCGGGCTGGACGCGGTCCTGGTAGCGGTCGCCGGCGGCGGTGTTCTCGCGGGCCAGCTCGTCGAGGACGGGGCTGGCCTCGTCCTGCCAGTAGGCGGGGGTCGAGGAGCGCGGCCGCTCGGTCGCGCCCTCCTTGACGAACGCCTCCTCGGCGGTGCGCAGGGCCGCGGTCTCGGGGCTGCGCCAGTACTGCTCGAAGCGCTGCCGCTCGGTGGCGGGGAGGAGTTCGAGGTTGACCTCGTAGGTCTGCTTGCGGACGGCGACGAGGTCGGAGACGGCACGGATCTCCTGCTCGGTCACCCGGTCGGCGACGAGCGCGGAGAGGACGAGGGCGTCCTCCCGGGAGAGGAGTTCGCGGGCGCGGGTGATGCCGACGAGGGCGCGGCCCTGCTTGTCCATCTCGACGTTCTCCAGCGCGTGGAGGGTGACGAGGAAGCTGTAGCAGGGGTCGACGAGCCGGTTGTAGAACTCCAGGGCCTGGAGGCGGCCGATGCTGCGCTTCTCGACCGAGCGGCGCAGCGAGGAGATCTCCTCGAAGGCGGCCAGGAGCGAGTTGAGCTTCTGGGTGGTGACGGGGCGCATCTCCTCGCGCACGCCCGGGTCCTCGGCGTTGGCGCGGATCCGGTCCATCTGCCGGTCGGTGGCGAGGCGGGCCTCGCGGAGCTGGCTGAGGGCCTCGGAGCCGCGCGGGTCGGCGAGGTAGACGAGGGACTGGCGGCGTTCGAGCTGGATGACCCGGGCCGTGTCCTCGATGGGGTAGCCGACCTTGTCGACGATGTAGCCGACGTCGAGGAGCTGGTCGGCCTCGCGTCCGGTGAGGACGGTGGCGAAGCCCCAGAGGCCGGTGAGGGAGACGAGCGGTACGAGGAGCAGCGCCACGATCTTCCGGCGGATGGACTTCCCGCGAAAGCGCATGGCCTCCCCCAGTACGGTCTCCGCGGCCACGGAGGTCCCTCGAACGGTGTCGCCGCGTCAACACGGCGCGTCAACCTTCGGATTCAACAAACGGCGGCGTGAGCCTACTACTGCATCGCGACCATCTCGAAGGTCTGTCTGGGCGATTTTCAGCCTGTCGAGTGAGCGTTGATCATGAGATGTCCTGGTATTCCAGGAGTTCGGATCGGCCACTGTGGCGCAGGACACGTGACAGGGCGCGATTTCCCGTCCTGGGCGCAATGGCTGGAATCGTTCGTTCCGCTCGCGATGTCGGGTGAAGCGGGGAAACCTTTTCCCTGTCCGGAGCGTCATGAAGTACGGGGGAACGCTCGGTCCGAGGACGGACCGGAAGCGGCCCGGCCGTGAGCGCCGTGTAGAACCGCCGGAACCGGGCAGCCACCCCTGGGAGCGTCGTGCGGTGGGGAGTGACAGGACATGGATGACGAGACGCGGACCGCGCGTCCGTTGTGGGTGGAGGACACGCGCGGACTGCGGAGGATGCCGGACCCGGTGCGGAACGCGGCGGTGCGGGCGGTGATGTTCACCTCGGTGACGATCATCCTGGCCCTCGTCGCCTTCCTCACCTCGGTCACCGGCTCCTGGCTGGCCTATCCGATGACGATCGCGGCGGTGGCCGCGACGGTGGTGGCCACCTGGAGCGTGCTGGACATCTGGATCACCCGCCAGGTCTGGCGGCAGCGCAACGGCGTGGTCTCCGAGCCGAGCAGCAGCGCCTACCCGGCGCGGCGTGAGCGGGTCGCGGAGGAGCGGGTCGCCTGACGGCGGCCCGTACGCACGGGAAGGCCATACGCACGGGAAGGCCGTCGCACCGGAAGGCCGGACGTACGGGAAGGCCCGGGCCCTCGCGGGGTCCGGGCCTTCGTCGTGCCTGCGGTCGTCGCTACGGCGCCGCGGGCGGCTCCTCGTCCTGGTGGCGGCGGAACATCCGGGTCGCGGTGATCTCGCCGTGGATCGTCTCGCCCTCCGCGGACGGCTGCGGCAGGCCCGGGCGGAGGTGCTCCTCGACGCTGATGTACTTCAGGCCGGCCCGCAGGTCGGCGTCGTTGCGCAGCCGGATCACCAGCGGGAACTCGGCGAGCGCCGTGGTGTCGAACAGGCCCGTCGTGTACAGCAGCTGGACGCCGAGCGCGTCCGAGACGGCCCGCTGGAGTTCGAGCAGGTACGTGGCGTTGGCCCGGCCGATCGGGTTGTCCAGGAACAGCGTGCCCGCGTGCCGGTGCTTGTCCCGGCCCCGGTCGTTGGAGCGCAGCGCCGCCATCGTGCAGTACAGGGCGATGGCCGCGGTGAGCAGCTGGCCGCCGGAGAAGACGTCGCCCATCTGCCCGACCGGCACCCGCTCGGCGCGCAGCACCGCGTCCGGCTTGAGGATCTCGACGGCGACGCCCTTGGGTTCGAGCGCCGCCTGCACCCCGCGCAGCAGCAGCGACATGCCGTCGCGACGCAGGTCGGAGTTCTTCCGCACGGCGGCCCGGGTCGCCTCGTCGACGACCTCGCCGAGGCGCTCGGTGAGGGTCGTCTGGTCCGGCTCCTCGAAGCGGATCCGCAGGAACTCCTGGCCGGACCACTCCCCCAGGCCGTCGGGCAGCCGGGAGAGCCGCTGGGCGGAGCGCAGGGTGGCCAGCGAGCTCTCCACCAGGCCGCGCAGCCGGTCCACGATCGAGTCGCGGTTGCGCTCCAGCTGGGCCAGCTCGTCGGTGAGGACCCGGAGGCGGGGCGCGAACGCCTCGGCCCACTTGGCCGCGTGCTCGGGCAGCGCGGAGGCGGGCAGTTCGCGGATCTGCAGCCGGGCGGGGGTGCGGACCTGCTCGTAGCGGGTCGCGTTGGCGTGCCGGACGAGGATGTCGCTCGCCTCGCGCACCGACGCGTCGGCGGCGGACAGTTCGGCGGTGCAGGCGCGCAGCGCCCGCCGGGCCTCGCCGGCCGCCGTCCTGGCCTCCTCCAGGGTGCCGGGGTACGGCTCCTGCTCCTCCTGCTCCTCCTCCGCGTGGTCGCGCAGCAGGTCGCGCAGGAGCGCGGCGGTCTCGTCGAAGCCGCCCGCGGCGTCCTCGGCGGCCCGGTGGTCGCGCAGCAGCCCGGCGTGGGCGGCGCGGGCCGCGTCCAGGGCGTCGCTGCGGGCGGCGAGTTCGGCGCTCGCGGTACGCAGCAGGGCCTGCGCCCGGTCGGCGTCGGCCGGGACCAGCTCCTCGGGCAGCTCGGTGTGGGTCTCGCCGTCCTCGGGGGCCAGCCGCTCGGACTCGCCGCGGAGCCGGCCGAGCTTCTCGCTCGCCTCGGAGGCGCGGGACTCCAGCATCTGCACCAGGGACTCGGCGCGGGCGGCGGCGGCCTGCCGGGACGGGCCGTCGGCGCCGTCGGTGGACTCCAGGAGCTGCTCGGCGCGGGTGCGGACCTTGTTGGTGAGCCGGTCCAGCTCGGCGAGGGCGGCGGACTCGTCGCTCTCGGCGCGGGCCTGCTCGGCGCGTAGGTCGGCGCCGACGCCGACCTTCTCGTACACCTGGGAGGCGGCGCGGTACGCCTCGCGGAGGGTGGGAAGCGCGGCGCGGGGCGCGTCGGCGTCCTGCTCCGGCAGCTGCTCGGGGGCGCCGGCGATCTCGGCGCGCTCGGCGCGCAGCGCGCGGGCGGTGCGGTGGGCGTCGTCGGCGGCGCGCTGGGCGGCGCGGCGGTCCTCGTCGGCGGCCCGCGCGCGCTCCAGACAGGTCTGGGCGCGGGCCTCGGCCTCGGTGGCGTCGTCGGCGAGTTCGCGGAGCTTGGCCTGCCAGGCGGAGCGCTCGCGGAGCCGGAAGGCGAGCCCGGCGAGGGCGTCGGCGGCCCGGCGGGCGCGCTGGGCGGCCTCCTGCCGCTCCTCGCGGACCGCGAGGGCCTCGGCGGCGGCCTCCTCGGCCTCCGCGCGCGTGGCGCGGGCCTCGTCGAGGGTGCGGGCGGCGGTCTCGGCGGTCTCGCGGGCGGTGGCGGCGACGGCCGCGAGCTCGGCGAGCATGCCGGGCGGGCAGTCGGCGCGCCAGGCGCCGATCCGGGCGGCGAGGGCGCGGTCGCCGGCGAGCCGGGCGGCCAGCGCGCGGATCTCCTCGTCGCGGGCGGCGGCACGCGCGCGGAGCGCCTGGCGCTCCTCGTCGGCGGCGTGCTCGTCGTGCATGGCCGGGTTCGGCGGTACGAGGAAGACGCCGGTGTCGTCGCCCGCGTCCTGCGCCGGTACGGGGGCGAGGAGGGCGGCGGCGGTGCCGACGGCGACGGCGGAGCGGGGCAGCAGGGCGGCCGAGCCGAGGGCCTCGCGGGCGCGGCCGTACGAGACGGGGTCGGTGATGACGACGCCGTCGACGAGTTCGGGGCGGGCGGCGAGCACGCGCGCGTGGTCGGCGGGGTCGACGGACTGGGCGAGGTAGCGCCAGCCGGGGAGGGCGGGGATGCCGTGCTCGCCGAGGAACTCGACGGTGGCCAGGACGTCCGGGCCGGGCGGCAGCAGGCCGCCGTCGCCGAGGGCGCCGAGGATGCGGGAGTCGTCGGCGGCGGCGGTGCGCAGCTCGAAGAGCTGGCGCTCGGCGGAGGAGACGGCCCCGTCGAGGAGGCGGCGCAGTTCCTCGGCGTACCGGTCGAAGTCGGTGACGGAGAGCGGCGCCTGGGTGTCGTCCTCGTCGGCCCGTTCGGGCTTCTCGGCGGTCGCGTCGCCGGTGTCGGCGGTGGCGGCGGTGTCGGCGGCGCGCTGGCCGGGCAGCGGGGAGCCGGAGCCGGGCAGGCCGAGGAGTTCGGCGAGGCGTTCCTCGGCGGCCAGGGCCTCGGCGGCGCGGCGCTCGGCGTCGTAGGCGTTGCCGGCCGCCTCGGCGGCGTCGGCGGCGCGGGCGGCGGCGAGTTCGGCGCGGGACTCGGCGGCGGCGGCCTCGCGGGCCCGTTCGCTCGCGGTGCGGGCCAGTTCGCGGGCGGCGTCCCAGGCGGCGACGGTGGTCTTCTCGGCGTCGGCGGCGGCGAGGGCGGCGCGGGCCGGGTCGGCGTCGGGGGCGGAGTCGTCGAGCCAGCCGGCCCGGACGGCCTCGGCGGTCTCCTGCTCGACCTCGGCGAGGCGCTGGCGCAGGTGTCCGGCCTCGCTGCGGGCCCGCTGGGCCTCGGTGGCGGCGGCGGTGGCGTCGCGGTGGGCGGCCTCGCCGGCCTCCTGGAGGGCGGTGGACCGCTCCTCCTCCTCGGCGGCGTGCCGCTCGCCCTCCTCGGCGGCGGCGGCGAGGGCCCGTACGAGGTCGGCGGCGGCCGCGGCGCGGGCCGCGAGGGCCGGGGCGGCGTCGCGCTCGGCCTCGCGGATGGCGGCGGCCACGCGCGCGGAGCGGTCGCCCGCGGCGCGGTGGCGGAGCACCGACTCGGCGGCCTGCCAGGCGGAGTGCAGGGTGCGGGCCTCGATGAGCTCGCGGCGCTGGGCGGCGGCGCCCTTCTCGGCGGCGGCGAGCGCCAGGGAGGCGTGCCGGTAGGCGAGTTCGGCGGCGATGAGGGCGCTGCGCTCGCGGGCCGTCTCGGCCTCGGAGACGGCGTGGCCGGCGGAGGTGACCTGCTGGGCCAGTTCGGCGGCGCGGGCCCGTTCGCCGGCGGCGCGGCCGGAGAGGCGGCGGGCGAGGGTCCGGGTGCGGCGTTCGGCGGCGGCGTGCACCTCGCGCGCGCGGGACCGGGTTCCGGCCGCGTCCACGATGCGGTTCAGGAGGTCGACGGAGCCGGCGGTGAAGTCGCGTTCGGCGGTGAGTTCGGCGCGGCGGCCGAGCTTGTTGCCGAAGCCGCCGACGAGGTCGGCGAGGCCGTCGGTGTCGCGGGTGTCGGTGACCGCGCGGAGGAGGAGGTCGGTGAAGTCGGAGTCCTTCTTGACCGCGAACAGGCCGGCGGCCTCGCCCTCGTCGGCGTTCATCTCGCGCTGGTAGCGGAAGAGTTCGGGGTCGAGGCCCAGCTCGCCGAGGTGCTCGTTCCAGCGGTCGTGGATCTCCTCCCACACCACGTCGAGGTGCGGGTACGCCTTGCCGGCGTCGGTGAGGGCGTCGCGGAAGCCCTTCATGGTGCGGCGGCGGCCGGTGGCGCCGGAGGCGCCCTCGGCGGCGGGGCGGACGGAGGTCGCCTCGGCGACCGGGAGGTTGTCCAGGCTGAGGCCGGGGCCGGGGCGGAAGGAGTACCACGCCTCGGCGAACTTCCGCGGGTCGTTGGAGACCTGGCGGCCGCGCCACTCGCTGACCTTGCCGACGACGACGAGTTCGCCGGTGAGGGTGTGCTGCCACTCCAGGGCGACGTGGCCGCAGTCGTCGGCGAGCAGGAACTTGCGGAGCACGCCGGAGCTGGCGCCGCCGAGCGTGTTGCGGTGGCCCGGGAGCATCACCGAGAAGATGAGCTTGAGGAGGACGGACTTGCCGCCGCCGTTCTCCAGGAAGAGCACGCCCGCGGGGGCGGGTCGGCGCGGCGGGCCGACCGGCTCCTCCTCGAAGAACTCCGCCTGGGTGGGGGCGGGGTTCGGCACGGGGGCGCCGACGCCGCGCAGGTCCAGGACGGTGTCGGCGTAGCGGGCGCCGGCGGGGCCGATGGAGTAGAGGCGGACCCGGGACAGCTCGTACATGGCGAGGGACTCTCGTGCTCTCGTGCTCGGGAAGGTCGGTGGGGCGGGATGCGGCGGCCCGGGGGACGCGGGGGGGGCGGGTTACGCGTGGAAGGGCAGGCCGGCGTCGGCGGCGAGGTCCAGGTCGTCGCCCTCGGGCGGCGGGACGAGGGTGGCGGTGCCGTCGCTGACGGGGACGATGCCGAGGTCGAGGAGTTCGGCCAGGGCGGCGGACCCGGCCATGTCGCGGACCTGGAGCTGGTAGCGGGCGGTGGTGCGGTAGGAGCCGCCGCTCTCGTCGCCGGTGCGCTGGAGGAAGCCGGAGTCGGTGAGGAAGGCGACGGCCTTGGCGACGATGCCGGTGGTGGAGCCGGCGAGGCGGCGGGCGTCCTTGGTGGCGCCGGTGGTGCTGCGGCGGGACCAGACGCGCCAGGCGGCCTCCAGGCCGGGGGCGTCGGAGGCCGGGTCGGTGTTCTCGCCCTCCTCCTCGGCGCGCTGCTCCAGGCGGAGGCACGCCTGGCGGACGAAGGAGTCCACGCCGTTGACGGTGAGGCGGCCGATGTACGCGTCGTCGGCGAGGTCCTCGGGGCGCGGGAAGGCCATGGCGGCGACGGCGAGGTGGGCGAGGCCGTGCAGGAAGCGGTCGGCGGAGTCGGTGTTGGCGCGGCGGGCGTAGTCGCCCATGCGGACGGCGAAGACGGAGTCCTCGCCGGCGGTGACGGCCATCCCCGCGCGCGGGGAGACCTCCAGGACGATCAGGCCGAGGCCGGTCGCGACGGCGTCGGCGAGCCGCGCGAAGGCCGGGTCCTCCTGGTAGCGGCGCAGCAGCTCGGCGTACTCGGCGTCGCGGGCCGGCAGCAGCTTGGGCTGGAGGCCGAAGGAGACCAGCCGCGCGGCGTCGGCGGCGTCGGCCGGGGTGACGGCGGCGCTTCCGGATCCGGTGCCGGGGCCGGTGCCGGGGGCCGGGGGTCGGGGGGACTCCTGCTCGCTCCACGCGTCCGGGTACCCGTCGTACTCGGTGTGCTGGACGTCGCTCACGGCTGGGGCTCCTCGGTGCGGCTCTCGTTCGGTACGGCTGCGGTGCCGGCGGCCCGGGGCAGGGGCAGCGGCACGGGGGTGACGGCGGCGGGCGGGGTGGTGTCGGAGACGTACGTCACGTCGCCTCCGTACGGTCGGCGGCCATGCCGACGGCGTCGAGGAGCGCCGTGCCGACGATGAGGTCGGCGCCGCCGAAGCCGGGGTCGTCCAGCGGGGTGCCGTCGTCGACGGCGAAGAGCAGCCGCTCCTCGCCCTGCCGGTATGCGGTGCCGACCGGCGGGCTGGCCGCGTGGACCGCGAGCAGGGCCACCAGGTAGGCGAGGTCCTCGCCGCCGGTGGCGCGGGCGTCGGCGAGCAGACCGGAGAGCCGGCGCGGGGCGTCGTGCTCCAGGTCGAGCAGGGCGAGCGCGTCCGCGAGCTGCCGCTCGCTGAAGCGGGAGTCGTCGGGGGTGGCGATCAGGTCCGGCTCGGGCATCTCCGCGCCGAGGTGCTCGCGCTCGACCGGCGGCGTGAGCAGCAGGTCCACGAGGTCGCCGAGGCGGACCGAGGCGGGGGTGCGCAGGCCGGTGCCGCGCGCGAAGAAGGCGTCGGTGACCCGGGTGGCCCGCTCGACGGGGAGCGGCAGCACGGGCGCGACGAGCTGCCCGTACAGGTCGAGGCCGGTGTACCGGGTGGGGGCGGCGAACGCCTGCCGGTCCTGCTCGGCGCGGAACAGCGGGCCGGCCTCCAGGAGCCGGGACTGGAGCTGGGTGTGCCGGCGGATGCAGTCCTTGACGATGTCGACCAGCTCGGCGGCGCGGCGCTTGTGCTCCGGCTCCTCGGCCTCGTCGCGGGCCTTGCGGATGTTGGTCAGGATCGCGTTCTCGTGGCGGTAGCGGTCGGCGACGTGGTCGAGCGCCTCCGCGATCATGTCCGGGACGCTGTTGAGCCAGTCCACCGCGCGCACGTTCCGCCGGGTGGCCTCCAGGGTCCTGCGGAGGGTCTCGGCGTACTGGACGGTCCGGTAGCGGGCCTGCTCGGCGGCGAGCTGGGCGTCGGCGAGGCGGCCCCGGCTGATCAGGACCTCCAGCTTCACCTCGGCGGCGATCTGGGCGCTGGTGACGTCGGTGTCGAGGGCGCCGACGAGCACGTTGACGGCCTCGTCGGTGGTCCGGAGGCAGACGGTGCCGCCGTAGCCGGGGACCTCCTCGATGAGCTTGAAGTCGTAGTCCCGGCGGACGTACACGCCGTCGGTGCCGAAGGTGCCGTAGACGGCGCGGAAGCCGCGGTCCACGCTGCCGACGTTGATCAGGTTCTCCAGCACCCAGCGGGCCACGCGCTCGTGCTCGGCGGCGGGGCGCTGCGGGGCCTGGGCGGCGACGCGGGGCAGCAGCCGGGCGACGACCTGGTCGTGGTCGGCACCGGTGTCGAAGTCCATGTGGAGGGTGACGAGGTCGATCGCGGAGAGGGCGACCTCGGCCATCGCGTAGACCGTGTACTCGCCGGCGAGGTTGGCCTTGCGCGCGTCGAGGTCGTGCAGCGGCGCGGTGCACGCGAGCGCGCGCAGGCGCCGCGCGAGCCCTTCGTCGGCGGCCGGCCCCTGCGCGGGGCGCGGCCCCGCGCTGAGCTGGGGCGGAGCGAGGTCCGTCGAGGCAGGCGAAGTCACGGTGCACAGAGTAGGTCCTCGCACTGACATGGGTCGAAACGGCGCAGAAACCACCGCCCCGGCCGGGCCCGGGGCGGTACCCTCCCGCTCCTCCCGCCGGACGGCCCCCGTGTCCCCGGTCGCCCCGGTCACCCCGGTCGCCCGCCCGTGCAGACGCGGCAGTCCCGGCAGCCCCGGTGGGCGGCTACTCCGCGGCCGGTTCGTCCACGGCCCGGGCGTAGGCGGCGGCGACGCGGCTGATCGAGTCGTCGAGGTAGCGGGCGAGGAGGCGTTCGGCGGCGGCCCGCTCCCCCGCCCGCAGGGCGTCCAGGATCTCCTTGTTGCGGACGAGGTAGGGCTCGTGGAGGGCCCGGGGGTCGTCCACGACGTGGAAGGCGAGCCGGAGTTCGGCGAGGACGCTGCGCATGAGCTCGTCGGTGCGGGCGCTGCCGGCCAGGGCGACGAGTTCGCGGTGGAAGTGGATGTTGGCGGTGGAGACCCCGCGCCAGTCGCCGGCCCGGGCGGCGGCCTCGCCCTCGGCGACGGCGGCGGCGAGGCCGTCCACCGGGAAGGGCGGGTGGCCGAGGCCGCGCACGACGGCGCACTCGACGAGCCGGCGGGTGCGGTAGATGTCCTCGACGTCGTCGACGGCGAGGACGCGGACGAAGACGCCGCGGTTGAGCTCGTGGACGAGCAGCCGCTCGTGGGTGAGCAGCCGGAACGCCTCGCGCAGGGTGTTCCGGGACACCCCGAGGGCGCCGCCGATGCTCTCCTCGGAGAGCCGGGTGCCGGGCGGGAAGAAGCCCTCGGCGATGCGGGTGCGCAGGATGTCCGCGACCCGTTCCGCCGTGCTGGTGCGCCCGAGCAGCGCGCGGTCGTCCGCCAGTCCCCCGGTCGTCCCGGTGCCGCTCGCGTCCACGGTCCCCCTTCCCTGCGGGGCGGTCGCCCCGTCGTCGTCCGGCCGCCGAGTCAACCGCAGAAACGGATCCGAAACAACAGGCCCCTTGTCGAATCGTTGAACAATCCCCTACCTTGGCGCCACCGCACACCCCACGCACGGCCCGCTCGTACGTCTCTCAGGCACGCCTCCCCCAACTGCGAGGTGCAGATGAGCACGACACAGACCCGGCAGCACTCCCAGGACGACCGGCCCGACGCGACCGGCGCCTTCGGCTGGCTGCGCGCCCTCGGCCCGCGCGGACGGCGCGCGTTCGGCGGCGCGTTCGGCGGATACGCCCTGGACTCCTACGACTTCTTCACCCTGCCGCTGTCCATGGTGGCGATCGCCGCCTACTTCGGCCTGGACAAGGGCCAGACCGGACTGCTCACCACGGTGACCCTGGTGGTCTCGGCGGTGGGCGGCGCGCTCGCCGGGATCCTCGCCGACCGGGTGGGCCGGGTCAGGGCACTGATGATCACGGTGATCACGTACGCGCTCTTCACCGTGCTCTGCGGTTTCGCGCCGAACTACGAGACCCTGCTGGTCTTCCGGGCGCTCCAGGGCCTCGGCTTCGGCGGCGAGTGGGCGGTCGGGGCGATCCTGGTCGCCGAGTACGCCTCCGCCCGGCACCGGGGCCGCACGCTCGGCGCGGTCCAGTCGGCGTGGGCGGCGGGCTGGGCCCTCGCCGTGATCGTCTACACCCTGGTGTTCCAGTTCTTCGACGCGGACCTGGCCTGGCGGATCCTGTTCTGGACCGGCGCCCTGCCGGCGCTGCTGGTGTTCTGGGTGCGGCGGAACGTGGAGGACGCCCCGCAGGCGGCCGCCGCGCGCGTGGCGAGCGCCGAACGGGGTTCGCTGCGGGCGGTGTTCAAGCCGGGCCTGCTGCGCGTCACCCTCTTCGCGACCCTGCTGTCCACGGGCGTGCAGGGCGGCTACTACACGCTCGCGACCTGGGTGCCGACCTTCCTCAAGACCGAGCGCGGGCTCACCGTGGTCGGCACCGGCGGCTATCTGACGCTGCTCATCTCCGGCGCCTTCATCGGCTATCTGACCGGCGGCCATCTGACGGACCGGATCGGCCGGAAGCGGAACATCGCGCTCTTCGCCGTCCTGTCGGCGGTGTCGGTGATCGCGTACACCCAGATCCCGGCGGGCGCCAACACCCTGCTGCTGCTCCTCGGTTTCCCGCTCGGGTTCTGCATGTCGGCCATCTTCAGCGGCTTCGGCTCCTTCCTCGCCGAGCTGTACCCGACGCCGGTGCGCGGCACCGGCCAGGGGCTCACGTACAACACGGGCCGCGCGGTCGGCGCGGTCTTCCCCACCCTGGTCGGCTTCCTCTCCGAGAGCTGGGGCGTCGGCGGCGCGCTGGTCTTCGGCGCGGTGGGGTACGGACTCGCCGTGGTGGCGCTGCTCGGCCTGCCGGAGACGCGCGGAAAGGAGCTCGGATGAACGGCGTCGACCTCCTGGGGACGCCGGTCCCCGGACCGCGGGAGGCACGCGCGCGTGCGCGGGCCGGGACGGCGGGCCCGACGGCCGGCTGGGCGCCCGGGCACGCCCAGGCCAATCTGATCGCGGTGCCCGCCGACTGGGCCTACGACGTGCTCCTCTTCTGCACCCGCAATCCGCGGCCCTGCCCGGTCCTCGACGTCACCGACGCCGGCTCCTGGACCACCTCGCTGGCGCCCGGCGCCGACCTGCGCACCGACATCCCGGGCTACCGGGTGTGGCAGGACGGGCGCCTGGTGGCGGAGCCGGCGGACGCCACGCCGTACTGGCGGGAGGACCTGGTCTCGTTCCTGATCGGGTGCAGCTTCACCTTCGAGGGGGCGCTCGCCGCGGCGGGGGTGCCGCTGCGCCATGTCGAGCAGGGCCGGAACGTGTCGATGTACGTGACGGACCGGGCCTGCCGGCCGGCGGGGCGGCTGCACGGGCCGATGGTGGTGTCGATGCGGCCGGTCCCCGCGCGGCTCGTCCCGGTGGCGCGGCGGATCAGCGGGCTGCTGCCGGCGGTCCACGGGGCACCGGTGCACGCGGGCGACCCGGCGGCGCTCGGGATCCGGGACCTGGACCGGCCGGACTTCGGGGACCCGGTGGTCGCGGAACCCGGGGACGTGCCGGTCTTCTGGGCCTGCGGGGTCACCCCGCAGGCGGCCGTCATGGCCTCGCGCCCGCCGTTCGCGATCACCCACGCGCCGGGGCGGATGTTCGTCACCGACGTCCTCGACGAGGAGTACCGGATCGCCGTCTGAGCAGGCTTCCCCACGCGCGCGTACCGCCGCCGCACGACCGCACCACGGCACGAAACGCACCACGGCACCACGGCACCACGGCACCACAGCACCTGTGAAAGGAACGGCACCATCATGAGCGGGGTCTCGATCGACCTGAACGCCGATCTCGGCGAGGGCTTCGGCCGCTGGACGCTGACCGACGACGAGCGGCTGCTCTCCGTCGTCACCAGCGCCAACGTGGCCTGCGGCTTCCACGCGGGGGACGCGGTCACCATGCGGCGGGTGTGCGAGCTCGCCGCCGAGCGGGGGGTGCGGATCGGGGCCCAGGTCTCCTACCGGGACCTGGCCGGCTTCGGGCGGCGCGCGATGGACGTGCCCGCGGCGGAGCTGGCCGCCGAGGTGGCGTACCAGATCGGCGCCCTGGAGGTCTTCGCCCGCGCGGCGGGCTCCCGGGTGGCGTACGTGAAGCCGCACGGGGCGCTCTACAACCGGGTGGTGCGGGACGCGGAGCAGGCCGCGGCGGTCGTCGACGGGGTGCTGCTCGCGGGCGGCGGGCTGCCGGTGCTCGGGCTGCCGGGCTCCCGGCTGCACGAGGCGGCCGGGCGGGCCGGACTCCCGGCGGTGGCCGAGGCGTTCGGCGACCGCGCCTACCGGGCCGACGGTTCCCTGCTGCCACGGGGGCAGGAGGGGGCCGTCGTGCACGACCCGGACGCGGTGGTCGAGCGGTCGGTGGCCCTGGTCCGGGCGGGCACGGTGACCGCGCACTGCGGGACCTCCGTGCCCGTCCGGGCGCGTTCGCTCTGCCTGCACGGGGACACCCCGGGCGCGGTGGAGCTGGCCCGGCGCGTGCGGACCGGTCTCGAATCCGCCGGGGTCACGGTGGGGGCCTTCGCGTGAGGGTGCTGCGGGTGGGCGAGCAGGCCCTCCTGGTCGAACTGGCCGACGGTGCGGCCGCCGAGGCGTTCCACGCGGAGCTGCTGCGCCGCCGGGCGTCCGGCGCGCTGCCCTGCGTACGGGAGGTCGTGCCGGCGGCGCGGACGGTGCTGCTCGACGGGGTGGCCGAGCCCGCGCGGCTCGCGGCCGAACTGCCGGAGTGGGAACTCCGGCCGTCGCACGCGCGCGTGGGCGAGGTCGTGGAGGTCCCGGTCCGGTACGACGGGCCCGATCTGGCGGAGGTGGCCGCCCGGTGGGGGGTGTCGCCCGGCGAGGCGGTGCGGATCCACTCCTCGGCCGAGTTCCGGGTCGCGTTCTGCGGCTTCGCCCCCGGCTTCGGCTATCTGACGGGGCTCGGCGCGCGGTACGAGGTGCCGCGCCGGGCGACCCCCCGGACGGCGGTGCCGGCCGGGGCGGTGGCGCTGGCGGGGCCGTACACGGGCGTGTACCCGCGCTCCTCGCCGGGCGGCTGGCAGCTGATCGGGACCACGGACGTGGTCCTGTGGGACACCGGGCGCGAGCCGGCGGCGCTGCTCTCCCCCGGCACGCGCGTGCGGTTCGTCCCGGCGCCCCGGACGGGGGCCGGCCGATGAACGACCGTGCCGTCGCCGTGGTCCGGGCCGGCGCCCTGACCACCGTGCAGGACCTGGGCAGGACCGGGTACGCGCACCTCGGCGTGCCCCGCTCCGGGGCCCTGGACCCGGCCGCCGCCCGGCTGGCGAACCGGCTGGTCGGCAACGACGAGGGCGCCGCCGTCCTGGAGACGACGGTCGACGGCTGCGCCCTGCGCCCCCGGAGCGCGGTGACCGTCGCGGTGGGCGGCGCGCCCTGCCCGCTCCGGGCCGACGGCCGCCCGCTGCCCTGGGGCACCGCGGTGCGGGTCCCGGCCGGCGCGCTCCTGGAGATCGGCGCGGCCGTGCGCGGGCTGCGCTCGTACGTGGCGATCGGCGGCGGGATCGCCGTCGATCCGGTGCTCGGCAGCCGCTCCACCGACCTGCTGTCCGGGCTGGGCCCGGCGCCGCTGGCGGACGGGGCGGTGCTGCCGCTGGGGGCGGCCACGGCCGTACGGGGGTCGGTCGACGCTCCCCCCTGGCCGGGCCCGCCGGACGAACTCGTCCTGCGGGTCCGGCTCGGGCCCCGCGACGACTGGTTCACGGGTGCGTCGCTCCGGGCGCTCACCACGCGCGCGTACCTGGTGTCCTCGGCGAGCAACCGGATCGGGCTGCGGCTCGACGGGCCCGCCCTGGAGCGCGCCCGGCCCGGGGAACTGCCCAGCGAGGGCATGGTCCTGGGCGCCGTGCAGGTGCCGCCGGACGGCCGGCCGGTGGTCTTCCTGGCCGACCATCCGACGACCGGCGGCTACCCGGTGGTGGCGGTGGTGCGGGAGGCGGACCTGGGGGCCGCGGCGCAGGCCGCGCCGGGCACGCCGGTCCGGTTCGTCACGGCGCCGTAGCCTCGCCGTCCTCCGGCGGGGTGCCGTAGCCCCCGCCGCCGGGGGTGCGCAGGACGAGCACGTCGCCGGGGCCGACCTCGGTGGTCGCGGCGCCGTCGAGGCGCTCCACGGTGCCGTCGGCGCGTTC
>NZ_JBHYKM010000081.1:0-33153 GCF_042741435.1 Streptomyces sp. NPDC058955
GGGTACGGGTCCGTGCCCGCCGGCCGGGGCCGGGCCGGGCGCCCGGCCCGGCTGCTCGGGCGGTGGCAGCGGTCCCCCCACTGCGTGCTGCATCCGGTGCCACTCCGTCTCGTCGGCCTGGTGCGGTGAGGGCGGCCGGAGCGGTGCCTCCGTCGGCCCGTTCCTCCGGTCGCCGGGGATGCCAAAACGTTACCGCCCCGTCCCCCCGCTCGGGGAACGGGCGGGACCCTACCGAAAGTGCCCGACCCTCAGACCTGCGGGTCGAGTTCCTCGGCGAGGGCGCGCAGCGCGAGCCGGTACGAGCCGATGCCGAAGCCGGCGATCGTGCCGGTGGCCACGGCGGCCACCACCGAGGTGTGCCGGAACTCCTCGCGGGTGTACGGGTTCGAGATGTGCACCTCGATCAGCGGGGCGGTGCGCTGCGCGGCCGCGTCCCGCATCCCGTACGAGTAGTGGGTGAAGGCGCCCGGGTTGAGCACGACCGGCAGCCGTCCGTCGGCGGCCTCGTGCAGCCAGCGGATCATCTCGCCCTCGTCGTTGGTCTCCCGGACCTCGACGTCGAAGCCGAGTTCGGCGCCGAGGGTCCGGCAGGACTCGACGAGCCCCTGGTAGGAGGTGGCTCCGTAGATGTCGGGCTCGCGCGAGCCCAGTCGGCCGAGGTTCGGCCCGTTCAGCACCAGGACGCGGCGCGGTGCGCTCATGCGGAGAGCTCCCCGTAGGCGGCGACGAGGACGGACGGGTCCGGGCCCTCCAGGACGGACGGCTTGGCGAGCCCGTCGAGGACGATGAAGCGCAGCAGGTCGCCGCGGGACTTCTTGTCCACCTTCATCGTCTCCAGGAGCTTGGGCCACTGGTCGCCGCGGTAGGTGAGCGGCAGGCCCACGGACTCCAGGACGGAGCGGTGCCGGTCGGCGGTGGCGTCGTCGAGGCGGCCGGCGAGCCGGCCCAGCTCGGCGGCGAAGACCATGCCGACGGAGACGGCGGCGCCGTGCCGCCACTTGTACCGCTCGTTCTTCTCGATGGCGTGCGCGAGGGTGTGCCCGTAGTTCAGGATCTCGCGGCGGCCGGACTCCTTGAGGTCGCCGGAGACGACGTCGGCCTTGACCCGGATGGAGCGGACGATCAGCTCGGCGGTGTGCGGTCCGGCGGGCGTACGGGCCGCCTGCGGGTCCTCCTCGATGAGGTCGAGGATCACCGGGTCGGCGATGAAGCCGGTCTTGATGATCTCGGCGAGGCCGCTGACGAAGTCGTGCACGGGCAGCGAGTCGAGCGCGGCGAGGTCGCACAGGACCCCGGCCGGGGGGTGGAAGGCGCCGACGAGGTTCTTGCCCTCGGCGGTGTTGATGCCTGTCTTGCCGCCGACGGCCGCGTCGACCATGCCGAGGACGGTGGTCGGCACGGCGACCCAGCGGACGCCCCGGAGCCAGGTCGCGGCGACGAAGCCGGCCAGGTCGGTGGTGGCGCCGCCGCCGACGCCGACGATGACGTCGGTGCGGGTGAAGCCGGTCTGGCCGAGCGCCTTCCAGCAGTAGGCGGCGACCTCGGCGGTCTTCGCCTCCTCGGCGTTCGGCACCTGGATGGCGACGGCCTCGTAGCCCTGCTCGGCGAGGTCCTCGCGGAGCGCCTCGCCGGTCTCGGCGAGCGCCTCGGGGTGGATGACCGCGACCCGCTTCGCCTTGTCCCCGATGAGGGTGGGGAGTTCGCCGAGCAGCTGCCGGCCGACCAGCACCTCGTACGGATCCGTGCCGGCGCTGCCGCCGACGTGGATGCGGGTGACTTCCTGGTCCGTGGTCATGCGTCCTTCAACTCCAGTGCGTCGAGGACCGCCGCGGCGACCTCTTCGGGGGTGCGGGTGTCGGTGGCGACCACGACACGGGCGACTTCTTCGTACAGGGGGCGGCGGGCGTCCATCAGCTCGCGCCACTGGCGCCGCGGGTTGACCGCGAGCAGCGGCCGGGCCGCGCCGAGCCCGACCCGGCGCACGGCCTCCTCGACGTCCATCGAGAGGTACGCGACGGGCCGCCCGGCCAGCAGGGCGCGGGTGTCGGCGTCGAGGATCGCGCCGCCGCCGAGGGCGAGGACGCCCTCGTGCTCGGCGAGCGCCGTCGCGACGGCGGCCTTCTCCAGGGCGCGGAAGTGCTCCTCGCCGTCCTCGACGAAGATGTCGGAGATCTCGCGGCCCTCGGCGGCGACGATGTCGGCGTCGGTGTCCCGGTAGGGCGCGCCGAGCCGTTCGGCCAGCAGCGCGCCCACCGTGGACTTGCCGGACCCCATCGGGCCGACGAGGACGACCAGGGGGCCGCCGGTCACCGGATGCGCAGGTTGTCGAGGTAGCCCTGGACGTTGCGGCGGGTCTCGGGGACCGAGTCGCCGCCGAACTTCTCGACGACGGCGTCGGCGAGGACGAGGGCGACCATGGCCTCGGCGACGATGCCGGCGGCCGGGACGGCGCAGACGTCGGAGCGCTGGTGGTGGGCCGCGGCGGCCTCGCCGGTGGCGACGTCGACGGTGGCGAGGGCGCGCGGGACGGTCGCGATCGGCTTCATGGCGGCGCGGACGCGCAGCAGTTCGCCGGTGGTGAGACCGCCCTCGGTGCCGCCGGAGCGGCCGGAGGTGCGCTTGATGCCGTCGTCGGTCCGCACGATCTCGTCGTGGGCCTGGGAGCCGGGCACCCGGGCGAGGTCGAAGCCGTCGCCGACCTCGACGCCCTTGATGGCCTGGATGCCCATGAGCGCGGCGGCGAGCCGCGCGTCGAGGCGGCGGTCCCAGTGCACGTGCGAGCCCAGGCCGACGGGCACGCCGTAGGCGAGGACCTCGACGACGCCGCCGAGGGTGTCGCCGTCCTTGTGGGCCTGGTCGATCTCCGCGACCATCGCCTTCGACGCGTCGGCGTCGAGGCAGCGGACCGGGTCGGCGTCGAGCCGCTCGACGTCGCCGGGGACCGGGTAGACGCCGTACGGGGCCTTGGCGGCGGCCAGCTCGACCACGTGGCTGACGATCTCGATGCCCGCGGCCTCCTTGAGGAAGGACCGGGCGACGGCGCCGAGGGCGACGCGGGCGGCGGTCTCGCGGGCGCTGGCGCGCTCCAGGATCGGCCGGGCCTCGTCGAAGCCGTACTTCTGCATGCCGGCCAGGTCGGCGTGGCCGGGGCGGGGCCGGGTGAGCGGCGCGTTGCGGCCGGTCTCCTTCAGCTCCGAGGGGTCGACCGGGTCGGCCGACATGACCTTCTCCCACTTGGGCCACTCGGTGTTGCCGACCATCACCGCGATCGGCGACCCGAGGGAGAGCCCGTGCCGGACGCCGCCGAGGAAGGTGACCTCGTCCTGCTCGAACTTCATCCGGGCGCCGCGCCCATAGCCGAGGCGCCGCCGCGCGAGGTGGTCCGCCACCAGCTCAGTGGTGACCGGGACGCCGGCGGGAAGACCCTCCAGCGTCGCGACCAGCGCGGGTCCGTGGGATTCCCCAGCGGTCAGCCAACGCAACCTGCTCAACGATGCTCCTCATGCTCGCCTGGGCACTGCGACGACAGGCCCGGACGCGCGGCCCGGACCCGCCACCCACGATCCTCCCACGTCCGGGGCGTGGATCAGGCACGTGTCCGGTCTGCGGACGGGCGCGAGCGACGGGCCGCCCGGCGTTCGACCCGCCGACCCGGCGGCCCGGCGTCGGCGCGGGACGCGGGGATCAGCCGCAGTTGCCCCAGGGGCTGGTGTAGTTGATGTCGTGGGGCAGGCTCGCGCCCCACTCCTCGTAGTAGGCGGAGAAGCGGACGCACTTGCCGGGGGCGTAGAGGTAGACCGGGCCCGCGTAGTACTTGTAGTCGTCCCGGTCGACGATCCAGCTGCCGCCCTCGGCCTGGACGCCGGCCCCCAGTCCCGTCGGGGTGCCGTACTCGGCTCCCATGTCCGGGTGCTTCATCGTGACCACGCAGTTCTTCTTCGTGGACGCGCTGTACAGCAGGAAGACGGTGACGTCCTGTCCCCAGCCGATCGTCTGCTTGCGCTGCACGTAGTAGCTCGACCCGCAGGCCGAGACGGCCGCGCTGTCGGAGATCGCCGCGTTGGCGGTGCCGCTGCCGACGATCACCGTGCCGAGGGCGACGGCGAGGACCGTCAGACCTCGGGATATGGTTCCGCGCACTGTTCCTCCCTGAGAGCACGGCTCCGAAGGCCGTGCGATCAGGAAGGAACCTAGTGATCACGCGTGGGCGTGGCGCATAAGAAATCGGTCAACCGATGGCCGGATACGATCCAAACCTGGGTCAGCGGGCGGCGAGGGCGGCCTCGCCGGCGGCGCGCATGGCGGCCAGCGGGGCCTCGGGGACGCCCGTCATCTGTTCGACCTGGAGGACCGCCTGGTGGACCAGGAGGTCCAGGCCGCCGACCACCTTGCCGCCCTGGTCGGACCAGGCGGCCGCGAGGGCGGTCGGCCAGGGGTCGTAGAGGACGTCGAAGAGGGTGCCGGGGCGGTCCGGGACCGACGCGGCGAGGGGGTCGGTGGTGCCGGCCGGGGTCGTCGCGATCACCAGCGGGGCCGTGAAGGCGTCCGCCGCGTCGTCCCAGGCGGCGGTGCGGACGTCCACGCCGAGCCGGTCCCCCCAGCCGCGCATCTCCTCCGCCCGGGCCTCGCTGCGGACGTACGCCGTGACTGGGCCCGCGCAGACCCGGGCCAGCGCGGCGAGCGCGGAGGACGCGGTGGCGCCCGCGCCGAGGATCGCCGCGGACTCCACCTTCTCGACGCCCCGCTCGCGCAGGGCGGCGATCATGCCGGGGATGTCGGTGTTGTCGCCGACCCGGCGGCCGTCCTCGCGGAAGACCACCGTGTTCACCGCCTCCACGGCGGCCGCCGTGGCGCTGACCTCGTCCAGCAGCGGGATGATCGCCCGCTTGAGCGGCATGGTCAGCGACAGGCCGGCCCACGAGCCGTCCAGCTCCGCGACGAAGCCCGGCAGCGCCGCCTCGTCGACCTCGAAGCGTTCGTAGGACCAGTCGTCCAGGCCCAGCTCCGCGTACGCGGCCCGGTGCAGGACCGGGGAGAGCGAGTGGGCGATCGGCGAACCGAGGACGGCGGCGCGGCGGCGCGGTCCGTTAGTTCGTGTTGGCATTGAACTTTTCCTTGAGCCTCTTGAACTCGTCGTAGGTCTTGGCGAACTCGGTCTTGTTCATGCCGTCGGTCGCCACGAAGTACATCCAGCCGTCCTTGGTCGGATCGAGCATGGCGGCCAGGGCTTCGACGCCGGGGTTGCTGATCGGACCGGGCGGGAGACCGACCTGGGTGTACGTGTTGTACGGGTCCTGGTTGGCGTTCGCCTCCTGCTCCGAGATCTTGATCTCGGACTGGCCCTTCAGGTAGTTCAGGGCGGAGTCGAACTGGAGCTTCCGGTTCGTCTCGATGTTGTCCGGCTGGAGGCGGTTGTAGATGACCTCCGCCATCTTGCGGAAGTCGTCGTGCGTCTTGCCCTCCGCCTGCACGAGGCTCGCGACGGTGAGAAGCTCCCAGGCGTTCTCGACGCCGTGCTTCTTCGCCTGCCCCTCCAGGTCCAGCTTGGTGTACTCGGCGTTCGCCCGGCTGACCATCTTCTTGAGGGCGTCCTCGGGCTTGCCGCCCTTGGCGACCGGGTAGCTCGCCGGGAAGAGGAAGCCCTCCAGGGGGTCCTTGAGCTTGTCGTGGTTCTTGGCCCAGTCGGGCAGGCCCAGGGAGTCGGCCTTCTCGAAGGCGATCTCCTTCGTGGTGCCGGGCTTGAGGTCGAGGCGGGTGTCCAGCTGCTCGTAGACCCAGGCGTTGCGCTTGCCCTCGGGGATGATCAGGTTGGCCTGGCTCGCCGGGTCCAGCATCAGCGCGACCGCGCTCTCCGCCGACATCTCCTTCTTGAGCGTGTAGGCGCCCGCCTGGATCGAGTTGCCCTTGGCGTTCTTCTGCTGCGCCGCCACGAAGGCGTCGACGCTCTTCACGACGCCGGCCTGTTTGAGGATGTTGCCGATCTCGTTGCCGAACGCGCCCTTGGGGATCTCGACCTGGACCTCGCCCGTGCCGGAGCCCGCGTAGTCCGGCGCCTCGCCGAACTGGCCCTGCCAGAACTGGTAGCCGAAGTAGCCGATGCCGCCGACGCCGCCCACGAGGACCGCGGCGACGACGAGGCAGGCGACGCCGTTCTTGCCCTTGCGCTTCTTCTCCTTGCCGCGGCGCTCGCGGTCGCGGTCGTCACCGCCGCGGCCGCCCCGGCCCCGGCGCGAGGACGGTTCGTCGTCCTCGTAGCCGTCCTCGTCGTCGTCGCCGGTGAAGAAGGGGTGCGACTCCTCCGACTCCCGGGGCTCCTGCCGTACGGGCTCGGGCTCCGGCTCGGGCTCCCAGTCGACGACCGGCTGCGGCGGCTGCTGCCGGCGGCCGGGCGGCTGGGGCGGCGGGTACGCGTCGGGCGTGCCGTAGAGGTCGGGCTGCTGGCCGCCGTACGGGTCGGCGGGCGGCGCGTTGTAGGCCATGGCGGCCTGGCCGGTCTCCCAGTTGCCGTCGTACGTCTGTCCGTGCTGCCCGGGCGTGTCGTAGCCCTGGTTCCAGCCGGTCTGACCGTACGCCTGCGGCTGCGCCTGGCCCTGGTCCCCGTACACCTGTGCGTGCGGATCGGCGTAGCCCTGCTGCGGGTACTGCTGCTGATAGGCGGCCTGCTGCTGGTACGGGTCGGCCCCGTAGCCCTGCTGGGCGTACGGGTCCTGGTACCCCTGGCCGCCCTGCGCGTACGGCGTGGCCTGCTGCGGCGGCTGCTGCTGGTACTGCTGCTGACCTTCCCACCCCTGGTCCCCGTAGAGGGGGTCCGTGGGGTGCCACGGTTCGGAGCCCTGGCCCCGGCCATACTCAGTCATCGATCCCCAAACAGCCGCGAGGCTTCCGGACGATCCGCCTCTACGTAGTGCGGCAGCTGTTCGAACACCGCCGCATCGCGCGGAACGTTACCGTATCGCGATCAGATGACCACTTCGACGCCCTCACCGGGCGGATTACCTGATACCCGTTCGGACTCAAGAGCGTTCTGAAGGATGATCACAGCGGCGGCCTGGTCGATGACGGACCGCCCCTTCTTGGACTTCACGCCGGAGGCGCGCAGCCCCTGGGTCGCGGTCACGGTGGTCATCCGCTCGTCGACCAGGCGGACCGGCACCGGGGCGATGCCCTTCGCCATCTCGCGGGCGAAGGCGCGGACCTTGGTCGCGGCCGGGCCCTCCCGCCCGCTGAGCGAGCGGGGCAGGCCCACGACGACCTCGATCGGCTCGTACTCCTCGACGATCTGGCGGAGCCGCCGGTGGGCGGCCGGGACGTCGCGTCCCGGCACGGTCTCCACCGGCGTGGCGAGGACCCCGTCGGGGTCGCACGAGGCGACCCCGATCCGGGCGTCCCCGACGTCGACCGCGATGCGGCGGCCGCGGCGCATCGTCACGCCGTCTCCACCACGAGGCGCTCGACGGCGGCGATGGCCTCGCCGACGGCCGCCGGGTTCTGGCCGCCGCCCTGGGCGACGTCCGGCTTGCCGCCGCCACCGCCGCCGAGGGTCTTGGCGGCCGTGCGGACGAGCTCGCCGGCCTTGAGACCGCGCTCGCGGGCGGCCTCGTTGGTGGCGATGACCGTCAGGGGCTTGCCGTTGGCCGTGGTGAACAGGGCGACGACGGCCGGGCGGTCGGAGGGGATCCGGCCGCGCACGTCGAGGACCAGCCTGCGCAGGTCGTCGGCGCCGGTGCCGTCCGGGACCTGGCCGGTGACCAGGGCGAGGCCGCGGATGTCCTTGGCGGAGTCGACCAGACCGGCGGCGGCCTGGAGGACCTTCTCCGCGCGGAACTTCTCGATCTCCTTCTCGGCGTCCTTCAGCTTGCCGAGCATGGAGGAGATCTTCTCCGGCAGCTCCTCCGGACGGCCCTTGACCAGCTCCTGGAGCTGGGCGACGACCGTGTGCTCCCGGGCGAGGAAGTTGTACGCGTCGACGCCGACCAGGGCCTCGATGCGGCGCACGCCGGAGCCGATGGAGGACTCGCCGAGGAGCTTCACCAGACCCAGCTGGGAGGTGTTGTGGACGTGGGTGCCGCCGCACAGCTCCTTGGAGAAGTCGCCGATGGTGACGACGCGGACCTGCTCGCCGTACTTCTCGCCGAACTCGGCGATGGCGCCCTGCCGCTTGGCCTCGTCGATCGGCATGACCTCGGCGTGGACCTCCAGCTCGCGCGAGAGGACCTCGTTGATCTTCTGCTCGACGTCCATCAGGACCGTGCCGGGGACGGCGTTCGGCGAACCGAAGTCGAAGCGGAAGCGGCCGGGCTGGTTCTCCGAACCGGCCTGGGCGGCCGTCGGGCCGAGGGCGTCGCGCAGCGCCTGGTGGGTCAGGTGGGTGGCCGAGTGGGCGCGGGCGATGGCCCGGCGGCGGCGGACGTCGATGGTGGCGTAGGCGGTGGAGCCCACGGTGACCTCGCCGACCTGCACCGAACCCTTGTGCACCGAGACGCCCGGGACGGGCTGCTGCACGTCGCGGACCTCGATGACGGCACCGGAGTGCAGCCGGATCCGGCCCTGGTCGGCGATCTGGCCGCCGCCCTCGGCGTAGAAGGGGGTGCGGTCGAGGATGACCTCGACCTCGTCGCCCTCGGTGGCGGCCGGCGACGGGACGCCGTTCACCAGCAGGCCGACGACCGTGGACTCGCCCTCGGTGTTGGTGTAGCCGGTGAAGTGGGTGGTGCCGGAGGTGTCGGCGATCTCGCGGTAGGCGGAGACGTCGGCGTGGCCGGTCTTCTTGGCCTTGGCGTCGGCCTTGGCGCGGTCCCGCTGCTCCTGCATCAGGCGGCGGAAGCCGGTCTCGTCCACGGAGAGGCCCTGCTCGGCGGCCATCTCCAGGGTGAGGTCGATCGGGAAGCCCCAGGTGTCGTGGAGCAGGAACGCCTTCTCGCCGGCGAGGACCGTGCCGCCGGCGGCCTTGGTCTCGGTGACGGCGGTGTCGAGGATGTTGGTGCCGCCCTTGAGGGCCTTCAGGAACGCGGCCTCCTCGGCGAGGGCGACCGTCTCGATCCGCTTGCGGTCGGTCTCCAGCTCCGGGTACTGCTCGCCCATGGTCGTGATGACCGTGTCGACCAGCGCGCCGACGACCGGGCCGGTGGCGCCGAGCAGGCGCATGTTGCGGACGGCGCGGCGCATGATGCGGCGCAGCACGTAACCGCGGCCCTCGTTGCCCGGGGTGACGCCGTCGCCGATGAGCATGACCGAGGTGCGCATGTGGTCGGCGACCACGCGCAGCGAGACGTCGCTGTCGTGGGCCTTGCCGTAGGCGACGCCGGTCAGCTCGGTGGCCTTGTCGATGACGACCTTGAGGGTGTCCGTCTCGTACATGTTCTGGACGCCCTGGAGGATCATCGCCAGGCGCTCCAGGCCGAGGCCCGTGTCGATGTTCTTCGACGGCAGCTCGCCGAGGATCGGGAAGTCCTCCTTGCCGGAGCCCTCGCCGCGCTCGTACTGCATGAAGACCAGGTTCCAGATCTCCACGTACCGCTCGTCGTTGACGGCCGGGCCGCCCTCGACGCCGAACTCGGGGCCGCGGTCGTAGTTGATCTCGGAGCACGGGCCGCAGGGGCCGGGGACGCCCATCGACCAGTAGTTGTCCTTCTTGCCGAGGCGCTGGATGCGCTCGGCGGGGACGCCGACGACGTCGCGCCAGATGCGCTCGGCCTCGTCGTCCTCCAGGTAGACGGTGATCCAGAGCTTCTCCGGCTCGAGCCCGTAGCCGCCGTGCTCGACCGGGGTGGTCAGCAGCTCCCAGGCGAGCTTGATGGCGCCTTCCTTGAAGTAGTCGCCGAAGGAGAAGTTGCCGCACATCTGGAAGAACGTGCCGTGGCGGGTGGTCTTGCCGACCTCTTCGATGTCCGGGGTGCGGACGCACTTCTGCACGCTGGAGGCGCGCGTGAAGGGCGGCTTGACCTCACCCAGGAAGTAGGGCTTGAACGGCACCATGCCGGCGGGGACGAGCAGCAGAGTCGGGTCGTCCGCGATGAGCGACGCCGAAGGGACGACGGTGTGCCCGCGCTCCTCGAAGAAGCTCAGCCAGCGGCGGCGGATTTCAGCCGACTCCATCAGTGGTCCTCATTCCGGTTGTACGAGATCGTGCGCGAGGGACGCGACGAGAACGTGGTCGTGGTCTTGTGCGGGGTGGGGCCGAGGGCGGCCCGGCGGCGGGGCTCCGGGAGCTCCCGGTCCGCGGGAGGCGCCGCGTCGAGGCCGAGTGCCTCGCCCAGCTCCGCCTCGCGCTGGACCATGCCCGCCCTCACGTCGAGGGCGAAGTCCTTGAGCCGGTGGCCCGCCTCGATCGCCTTGTTCGCGGCCTGGGCCGCGAGGGACTCGGGGGTCAGCTGCTGGATCTTGCGGTTGACCTTGGTGGTGGCCCAGACGCCGGCGGCTGCGCCGGCCGTGAACCAGAACGTGCGGCGGAACATCGCGGCTCAGCCCTTCTGCTTCCGGCGCCGTGCGCGGGGCACGGTACGGCCGACGATCACAGTACGGCGCCCGGTGGCGGGCGGCACCTCCTCGCGGTCCCGGCCGCGGCCGAGCGCCCTGCGGACCCCGTACCCGAACGCGGCGACCTTGACGAGCGGGCCGCCGAAGGTGGAGGCGACGGTCGTCGACAGCGCGGAGGCGTTGGCGGTGACCTCCTGGACGTCCGAGGCGATGGCGTCGACCCGGTCCAGCTGGGTCTGCGCCGAGCGGACGGTCGCCGACGCGTCGGCGAGCAGGGGAACGGCCTGTTCGGTCACGTCCGCCACGAGTCTGGTGGTCGCCCGGAGCGTCTGCGCCAGCCTCGCCAGCACCACGGCGAGGAAGGAGACGAGGATCGCCCAGAACACGGCCACCAGGATCCCGGCAACCTCTCCACCGGTCACTGCGCACCGCTCTCTGCTGTCGTCATCGGTCGTTCGGGTCATGCGAAAAGTCGTCCCCCGACCCTATCGCGCCCGGGCTGTCGCGCCGTACCGCATTACCGCCCGTGGGACGCGAGTGACGCGATCAGATTGTACGGAGCGCGCGCGGATGAGTACGCTCCGTGTCCCATGCGACGCAGCAATCTCCCGGCGGAGCTCAACCGGTTCGTGGGCCGGGCCGCCGAGCAGGACGAACTGGCAGCGCTCCTGGCCGGATCGCGACTCGTCACGGTCCTCGGCGTGGGCGGGGTGGGCAAGACCCGGCTGGCCCTGAGGACCGCCGCGGCGGTGCAGAAACGCTACGGCGAGGAGGTACGGCTCGCGGAGCTGGCCCCGCTGCGCGACCCGGAGCTGGTCGAGCACGCCCTCGTGGAGGCGCTCGGCCTGACCGACCACACCCGCCGCCCCCCGCGCGAGGTCCTCCTCGACCACCTCGCCGAGCGCCGGCTGCTCCTCGTCCTCGACGGCGTCGAGCACCTGGTGGACGTCTGCGCCCCGCTCGTCCACGAACTGCTCGCGGCGGCCCCGGGGCTGACCGTGCTGGCCACCGGCCGCCGCCCGCTGCGGATCCCGGGCGAGACGGTGCTGACGCTGGCGCCGATGGGCGAGCCGGACGCCCTGACGCTGCTCGCCGAGCGGGCCGCCCGGGCCGGCGCGCCCGCCCTCGCGGACGACGCGTCGGTACGGGAGCTGTGCCGGCGGCTCGACGGGATCCCGCTCGCGCTCGAACTGGCGGCGGGCCGGCTGCCGCTGCTCTCCGTGGAGCAGCTGCTGGCCCGGCTCGACGACCGCTTCCGGCTGCTCGGCGACGGCGGACGCGGGGCCCTCCCCCGCCACCAGACGCTGCGCACCGCCATCGGCTGGAGCCACGAGCTGTGCACGCCGGAGGAGCGGCTGCTCTGGGCGCGGCTCTCGGTCTTCGCCGGTCCGTTCGACCTGGAGGCCGTCGAGTACGTGTGCGGAGGCCCCGATCTGCCGCAGGAGGCGATCCTCGACCTGCTGGGCGGGCTGCTCGCGCAGTCGCTGGTGACCCGGGAGGACACGGCGGCGGGCCCGGGCTACCGGATGCTGGACACGGTGGCGGCGTACGGGGCGGAGTGGCTGGCGGCGCTCGGGGACACCGAGCGGATGCGGCGGCGGCACCGCGACTGGTACATGGGCCTGGCGACCTGGTGCGAGCTGGAGTGGTTCAGCCCCCGGCAGGCGGAGGTGGCGGCCCGGACGGCGGTGGCGCTGCCGAACCTGCGGGCGGCGCTCGACGTGTGCCTGGAGGCGCCGGACGACGCGCACCTGGCCCAGCACCTGGCGGGGACGCTCTGGTTCGCCTGGGTGGGCTGCGGGCGGCTGTCGGAGGGGCGGCACTGGCTGGACCGGGCGCTGGCGCTCGACTCCGGGCACGAGGAGGCGCGGCTGAAGGCGCTGTGGGTGCTCGGCTACGTGGCGGTCCTCCAGGGCGACCCGACGGCGGCGGTGGCCGCGCTGCACTCCTGCCGGGAGCGGGCGCGGGCCTCGCGGAACCGGCTGGCGGAGGCGTACGCGACGCACCGGCTGGGGTGTCTGGCGCTGCTCTCCGACGACTTCCCGCGCGCCGAGGAGCTGCTGGGCCGGGCGCTCGACGCGTACGGCGAGCTGGGCGAGCTGAACAGCAACGTGCTGATGGGCCAGGTGGAGCTGGCGATGGCGCGGGCCTTCGGGGGCGACCTGGAGGGGGCGACGGCGATCTGCCGGGAGGTGCGGGAGGTCTGCGAGGAGCGGGGGGAACGCTGGACGCGGGCGTACGCGCTCTATGTGCTGGCGTACTCGGCGTGGACGCGGGACGCGCTGCCGGAGGCGCGGGAGCTGCTGGTGGAGTGCCTGACGATCAACCACCTCTTCCGCGACCTGGTGGGGGTGGTGCTGGCGGTGGAGCTGCTCGCGCTGGTGACGGTGAGCGAGGGCGATCCGGTGGAGGCGGCGGTGCTCCAGGGCGCGGCGCTGCCGGTGTGGGACGCGGTGGGGATCCAGCTCTTCGGGTCGGGCTCCTTCGACGGGCCGCGGGCGCTGTGCGCGGGGCGGGCGGTGGAGGAGCTGGGCGCCGAGCGGTACGAGGAGGCGTTCCGGCTGGGGCAGGGGCTCTCGCTGGACGAGACGGTGGAGCGGGCGGTGGCGGACCGGCCGGGGGCGGTCGGGGACGGGCGGGCCGGGGTGGCGGCGCCGCGGCCGTTCCGCACCGCGTGTCCGCCGGTGGTGCCGGGAACGCGGAAGCCCGCCGGCTCCCCCACCGGAAAGGGCGGGGAAGCGGCGGGCTGAACACCGCGGGGTGATCCCCCAGCGCTGCCGCTGGGAGGTGCCCCCAACGGCCGCTGGATCAGCGGGCGTAGTACTCGACGACCAGCTGCTCGTCGCAGATGACCGGGATCTCCTTGCGGTTCGGCTCGCGGTCCAGGCGGAAGGCCAGGGCCTTCAGGTTGACCTGGAGGTAGCGCGGGGTCTCGCCGTCGGGGGCGAAGCCACCCTCGCGGGCGACCTGGAACAGGGTCTTCGCGCGGGACTTCTCGCGGACCATCACGACGTCGTCGGGACGGACGCGGAAGGACGGCTTGTCGACCTTGCCACCGTTGACCTGGATGTGGCCGTGGACGACCATCTGACGGGCCTGGTAGATGGTGCGGGCGATGCCCGAACGCAGGACCAGGGCGTCGAGGCGGCGCTCGAGCTCGACGACCAGCGCCTCGCCCGTCTTGCCCTCGGCCTTCTTGGCGCGGTCGTAGGCGCGCGCCATCTGGCGCTCGCTGATGTCGTACTGGGCACGCAGACGCTGCTTCTCGAGCAGACGGACCTTGTAGTCCGAGTTCTGCTTGCGGCCGCGGCCGTGCTCGCCCGGCGGGTAGGGACGGGCCTCGAAGTACTTGACGGCCTTCGGCGTCAGCGCGATGCCGAGGGCACGCGACTTCTTGACCTTGGGGCGGGCCTGGTTCGCCATGAACCAACCTCTCTATCTGAACGAATACGGCTTCACCAGTGGTTAGGGAGGTCGCAATCCGCAGCCGGGAAAACCCTCCGGGTCCGCGAGGGACCTGTCGGGCAGCCGCTTCCCGGTCTGGGCACGTACGTGCAGCACGCGAACGACCCACCGCCGGTCCCGGGAACCCGGGGGGTGGTGGGTGGCACGCGACACCTTCGAGGTGCGCGACGCTCCTGGAAACCCTGCCCGGAGGCCGGGTCTCCTGCTGGCTGTCCCGCTCTGGTGATGCCGGCCTGGGGCCGGACACGGGACGCAGCGATCCCGACCAGTGTACCGGCTCCCCGGAGCGCCGCCGTCCCGGGGCCGGGGCGGCCCCGGGCGTCAGCCGCCGTCGCTCCGCAGACGCTCGCGGACCTTCTCCACCACGTCCGCGTAGCGGGCCTCGGCGCCGTAGCGGGTGGGCTCGTAGTACCGCTTGCCGTGGAGGGCGTCGGGGGCGTACTGCTGGGCGGCGATCGCGCCGGGCACGTCGTGCGGGTAGACGTACCCCTGGGCGTGGCCGAGTTTGGCGGCGCCCTTGTAGTGGCCGTCGCGCAGGTGGGGCGGGACGGGGCCGGCGAGGCCGTTCCGCACGTCCTCGCGGGCGGCGAAGATCGCGTTGGTCGCCGCGTTGGACTTCGGGGCCAGGGCGAGGGCGATGGTGGCGTGGCTGAGGGTGAGGGCCGCCTCGGGGAAGCCGATCATGGCGACGGCCTGGGCGGCGGCGACGGCGAGCGGCAGGGCCTGCGGGTCGGCGAGGCCGATGTCCTCGCTGGCGGAGATCATCAGGCGGCGGGCGATGAAGCGGGGGTCCTCGCCCGCCTCGATCATGCGGGCCAGGTAGTGCAGGGCCGCGTCGACGTCGGAGCCGCGGATGGACTTGATGAGGGCGCTGGCGACGTCGTAGTGCTGGTCGCCGTCCCGGTCGTACGTCACTGCGGCGCGGTCGACCGCCTCCTCGACGGTCTGGAGGGTGATCTCCCGCTCGCCCTTGGCGAGGGCGCCGCCGGCCGCGGCCTCCAGGGCGGTGAGGGCGCGCCGGGCGTCGCCGCCGGCGATCCGCAGCAGGTGGGCGCGGGCGTCGTCCATGAGCTCGACGGCGCCGCCGAGGCCGCGCTCCTCGGTGACGGCCCGGTCCATGAGGCCGCTGAGGTCCTCGTCGGTGAGGGGCTCCAGGGTGAGGAGCAGGGAGCGGGAGAGGAGCGGGGAGATCACCGAGAAGTACGGGTTCTCGGTGGTGGCGGCGATGAGGGTCACCCAGCGGTTCTCGACGGCGGGCAGCAGCGAGTCCTGCTGTGCCTTGGAGAAGCGGTGGATCTCGTCGAGGAAGAGGACGGTCTCCTTGCCGTAGCCGCCGGAGGCGCGGCGGGCGCCGTCGATGACGGCCCGGACCTCCTTGACGCCGGCGGTGATCGCGGAGAGCTCGACGAAGCGCTTGTCGGTGGCCTTGGAGACCACGTACGCGAGGGTGGTCTTGCCGATGCCGGGCGGGCCCCAGAGGATCACCGAGGAGGCGCCGGCGGGGCCGGTGCCCTCCCCGACGAGCCGCCGCAGCGGTGAGCCGGGCTTGAGCAGGTGCCGCTGGCCCACCACCTCGTCGAGGGTGCGGGGGCGCATCCGGACCGCCAGCGGGCTGCTGGACGGGTCCTTCTCCTGGCGTTCTTCGGCGGCTGCGGTAAAGAGGTCGGGCTCCACGTCCATGAAGCCTAGGTCACGCCACCGACAAGCCGGGCGGGCGCGGTCGCCGTCAGCTCGTCCAGAAGTCCCACCAGCGGGTGAGGATCAGCATGCCGATGATCCCGAGGTGCAGGACGGGCAGGACCCAGGTGAACTCGGCGAAGAAGGTCCGCAGCCCGGCCGGGGCGGGGATGACGCCGTTGCGGACGTTGTGCGAGGTCACGTACCAGAACATGACGATGGTGGCGGCCCAGGCGAGGCAGCACCACAGGCAGAGCGAGTTGATCTCGTACAGCGACTGCTGCATCAGCCAGGTGCAGAAGCCGACGCCGAAGAGGGTGCCGGCGTTGAGGCCGAGCCAGTACCAGCGGCGGTAGCGGGCGCCGGCGAGGAGGCCGACGCCGATGGCGATCACCATGGCGTAGGTGACCAGGCCGAGCATGGGGTTGGGGAAGCCGAAGACCGACGCCTGCTCGCTCTTCATGATGTTCCCGCAGGACACGATGGGGTTCAGGCTGCACCCGGGGACGAAGTTCGGGTCCTCCAGGAGCTTGAACTTGTCGATGGTGATCACCCAGGCGGCGAGCAGCCCGGCCGCCCCGGTGACCACCAGGAGCCAGGCGAGGCCCTTGCTCGCGCCGATGGTGCCCGCCGTGCCCGTCGTCTCCGCGTCGGCTTTCGTCATGCCTGTCGTCGCCTTCTCACTCGCTCGCCGGCCTTGTGGCCACGGACATTCTGCAACAAGGGGTATACGGGCGAGCGTTCGTACGGGATAAGGGCCGGACGGCCCCGGTCGGGAGCCGGAGGTCCCCGCGGGGCGTCCCGGACGCGGAAGGGGCCCGGCCGCACACGGCGGACCGGGCCCCTTCCCTGGCGAGGGGGCTCAGCCGAGCAGACCGCGGACCGCGTCCAGGACCTCGTCGAGGGCGACCGCGCGCTGCTCGCCGGACTCCATGTCCTTGACCTGGACCACGCCCTCGGCGAGGTCGCGCTCGCCGGCGACCAGCGCGATCCGGGCGCCGGAGCGGTTGGCGTCCTTCATCGAGCCCTTGAGGCCCTTGCCGCCGAAGGAGAAGTCGGCGGCGACGCCGGCCCGGCGCAGCTCGGTGACCTTGCCGAAGAGGACGCGGCGCGCCTCCTCGCCGAGGGCCACCGCGAAGACGCTGGTGGTGGCGGGCAGGTCCAGCTCGACGCCCTCCGCCTCCAGGGCGAGGACGGTCCGGTCGACGCCGAGCGCCCAGCCGACGGACGGCAGCGAGGGGCCGCCGATCATCTCGGAGAGGCCGTCGTAGCGGCCGCCGCCGCCGACGGCGGACTGGGAGCCGAGGCCGTCGTGGACGAACTCGAAGGTGGTCCGGGTGTAGTAGTCGAGGCCGCGGACCAGCTTCGGGTCGTCCTCGAAGACGACGCCGGCGGCGGTGATCAGCTCGCGGACCTGCTCGTGGTACGCCTTGCAGGCGTCGCACAGGTAGTCGCGTAGCAGCGGCGCGTCGACGAGCTGCTTCTGCACGTCGGAGCGCTTGTCGTCGAGGACCCGCAGCGGGTTGATCTCGGCGCGGCGCAGGGTCTCCTCGTCGAGGTCGAGGCCGCGCAGGAAGGTCTGCAGGGCCTCGCGGTAGACGGGGCGGCACTCCTTGTCGCCGAGCGAGTTCAGCAGGATGCGGAAGTTCCGCAGACCGAGCGAGCGGTACGCCTCGTCGGCCAGGATGATCAGCTCGGCGTCCAGGGCCGGGTCCTCGGCACCGATCGCCTCGGCGCCGACCTGCGAGAAGTGGCGGTAGCGGCCCTTCTGCGGCCGCTCGTACCGGTAGTAGGAGCCCGAGTACCAGAGCTTGACCGGCAGGTTGCCCTGCTTGTGCAGGCTGGCCTCCAGGGCCGCGCGCAGCACGGAGGCGGTGCCCTCGGGACGGAGGGCCAGCTTGCTGCCGCCCTTGGTCTCGAAGGCGTACATCTCCTTGGTCACGATGTCGGTGGACTCGCCGACACCGCGGGCGAAGAGGTTCACGTCCTCGAAGCCGGGGGTCTCGACATAGCCGTAGCCGGCCCGCCGCACCGGTGCGGCGATCGCGTCCCGTACCGCCAGGTAGGTCGCGGAGAACGGCGGGATCAGGTCGTACGTGCCCTTGGGGGCCTTGAAGGTGCTCACGGAGGTTCTCGTCACATTCCTCGTCGGGGAGCGTCCGTGCTGCCGTCTGCTTGGCGGCCCAAGGCCGCCTGCCGCAGATACGGGTTGGTGGCGCGCTCCTGGCCGATGGTCGTCTGGGGACCGTGGCCGGACAGGACGACGGTCGAGTTGTCGAGCGGCAGGACCACACGGGTCAGCGACGCGAGCATCTCGTCCATGTCACCGCCGGGCAGGTCGGTGCGTCCGATGGAGCCGGCGAACAGCAGGTCGCCGGAGAAGAACACGGAGGGGATCTCCGAGGTCTCCGGCGTCCGGAAGGTCACCGACCCCTTGGTATGGCCGGGCGCGTGGGCGACCGAGAAGTCCATGCCCGCGAGCTTCAGCGCGGCGCCGTCGGTGAGCTCGTGCACGTCGTCCGGCTCGCCCACGGTCAGCTCGCCCATGAGCGGCATCCCGATGGAGCGGCCGAGGGCCTTCTCCGGGTCGCTCATCATGTACCGGTCGGCGGGGTGGATCCACGCGGGTACGTCATGGGCGCCGCAGACCGGGACGACGGAGGCGACGTGGTCGATGTGGCCATGGGTGAGGACCACCGCGACGGGCTTGAGCCGATGCTTCTTCAGCGTCTCCTCGACTCCCTGGGCGGCCTGGTGGCCCGGGTCGATGATGACGCACTCCTCGCCTGCGGCGGGGGCGACCACGTAGCAGTTGGTGCCCCAGGCCCCGGCGGGGAACCCGGCAATCAGCACGATCGTCCTTCTGTGTCGTCCGGCAGTTCGCTGCGGCCTCGCGGAATGCAGCAGATGAGAGCCTACCGGCGGTGCGTATTCCACAGCCAACCCGTATACGGTACGGGCACATCCGGCCAGGACAGGAACACACGAACGAGAGGGAGCGGACCCGGTGGTCACCAGCGATCAGCGGCGGCGGCAGCTCGCCAGGGACAAGTACGCGCGCCAGCAGCAGCGACGGGCGGAGGCGCAGCGCAAGACCAAGCGGCGCAACACCGTGATCGCGGCCTCCCTCGCGGTGGTGCTCGCGGCCGGCGGCGCGGTGTACGCCTCGGTGCAGCTCCTGGGGGACGACTCCAAGAGCACCGGGACGGAGGCGGCCGGCGGCGAGCCGAAGATGGGCATCGAGGCCAAGGGCACGTACGCCTTCGCCCTGAAGACCAACGAGGGCGACGTCACCATCGACATGGACGCGGCGAAGACGCCGCGCACGGTGAACTCCTTCAAGCACCTCGCCGACAAGAAGTACTTCGACGGCACGAAGTGCCACCGGCTCACGACCGCGGGGATCTTCGTCCTCCAGTGCGGCGACCCGGAGGGCACCGGCATGGGCGGCCCCGGCTACACCATCCCGGACGAGAACCTCGACGCCCTGGGCAAGCCGGGCGCCGACGGCAAGGTCACGTACAAGGCGGGCACGGTCGCCATGGCCAACACCGGGCAGCCGGGCACCGGCGGCTCGCAGTTCTTCCTCGTCTACAAGGACTCGAAGCTGCCGCCGCAGTACACCCCCTTCGGCACGATCGACGCGGCCGGTCTGGCGGCGGTGCAGAAGGTCGGCGCGGCCGGCGTCGAGGGCGGCCAGGGCGACGGCGCCCCCAAGAAGCCGGTCACCATCGAGAAGGCGACCGTCTCCGCGAAGTGAGGCGGGGCGCTGCGCAGGACGGCGGCCCGGAGGTCCGCACGCACGTGACCGTGGAATTTCGGTCGCGCTGAGTGCGGACAGCCGGGCCGCCGTTCGCCTAGATTGGCGTTGTGCGGTGCGGTCCGATCCGTCGGCCGCGCCGCGGAAGGCGGGCGAGGCCCGCCCAGGAACTGTGGACGATGCCCGGGGGTCACCACCCGTCGAGGGCATCATGGTGAGGAGGCGCTGTGAGCAGCGACCCGTGGGGCCGCGTCGACGAGACGGGCACCGTGTACGTGCGGACGGCCGAGGGTGAGAAGGTCGTCGGATCCTGGCAGGCGGGCACTCCCGAGGAGGCGCTGGCCTACTTCGAGCGCAAGTACGAGGGCCTGGTTGTCGAGATCGGCCTCCTCGAGAAGCGGGTGAAGACCACCGACCTCTCGGCGAAGGACGCCCAGACGGCGATCGAGCACATCCGGCACCAGGTCGACGAGCACCACGTCGTCGGCGACCTGGCCGCGCTCTCGGCCCGCCTGGACAAGCTCGCGGAGTCGGTGGAGTCGCGCCGCGAGGAGCGCAAGGCGCAGAAGGCGAAGCAGGCCGACGAGGCGCGTTCCGCCAAGGAGGCGCTGGTCACCGAGGCCGAGGAGCTGGCGCAGAGCGAGCAGTGGCGGGCGGCCGGCGAGCGGCTGCGGTCGCTGGTGGACACCTGGAAGGGCCTTCCCCGGCTCGACCGGAAGTCCGACGACGAGCTGTGGCACCGCTTCTCGCACGCCCGCTCGGCCTTCTCCAAGCGCCGGAAGGCGCACTTCGCCCAGCTGGACGCGCAGCGCGAGGACGCCAGGAAGGCGAAGGAGCGTCTGGTCGCCGAGGCCGAGGCGCTGCAGAACTCGACCGACTGGGGTGCCACCGCGGCCCGCTACCGCGAGCTGATGGCCGACTGGAAGGCCGCGGGCCGGGCCCAGCGCGAGCACGAGGACGACCTGTGGAACCGCTTCCGCGGCGCGCAGGACGTCTTCTTCGCCGCCCGGTCCGGGGTCTTCGCCGAGCGTGACGCGGAGCAGACCGAGAACCTCAAGCTGAAGGAGGAGCTGGCCGCCGAGGCCGAGAAGCTGCTCCCGGTGACGGACCTGAAGGCCGCCCGCGCCGCCTTCCGCGCCGTCAACGAGCGCTGGGAGGCCATCGGCCACGTGCCGCGCGACGCCCGCCCGAAGGTGGAGGGCCGGATGCAGGCGGTGGAGCGGGCGATCCAGGAGGCCGAGGAGGCCGAGTGGCGCCGCACCAACCCCGAGGCACGCGCGCGTGCCGCGGGCCTGACCGGCCAGCTCCAGGACGCCGTCGAGAAGCTCCACAAGCAGATCGACGCGGCCCGGGCGGCCGGCAACGACGCCAAGGCCGACAAGCTCGCCAAGGAACTGGAAGGCCGCCAGGCCCTCCTGGACCAGGCCCTGAAGGGCCTCCAGGAGTTCGGCGGCTGACCCCGCCGTAGCCGTACGCACGAGGAAGGGCCCCCGGCACACGCCGGGGGCCCTTCCTCGTAACCGCGCGCGGCCGACCGGTCAGGAGGCGGCGGCCGACGGCCGTTCCCCGCCCTCCAGGGTGTCGAGGGCGTGGCGCAGCACCTCGCACGCCTGGGCGTGGTTGCCGGCGGCCTGCAGCAGCTCGGCGAGGCGCCGGCAGATCATGACCGCCTCGGGCCCGAAGCGCTTGTGGGTCTGCTGGAAGGCGAGCTCCAGGATCTCGACGGCCTCCCGTTCGTGCCCGCTCTCCGTGAGCACCTCCGCCAGTTCGAGCTGGACGTAGAAGGTGTCGCCGTCCGTCTCTCCGCGCTGTTCCTGGAGGATCATGCGCAGGATCGGCAGGGCGTCCCGGATCCGGCCGTGGGAGCGCAGGAGGCGCGCCACCTGGAGGCCGCTGGACACCATGGCCGCCCGCACGTCCGCGTCGGCCACCGGCCCCAGCACGGAGGCCCGGGAGGCCCGGGCCCGGTTCCGGACGAGGGGCAGCCGGCCGACGTTGTTCTCCTGGCTCCGCTGCGGCCGCGGGCGGTTCTTCGCGGTCAGCCGGGTGTCGAGGGCCTGGAAGAGGGTCTCCAGGTCCAGCGTCTCTGGTGCCTCCGGCAGCCCTTGGCGCAGCACGTCGAGCAGCTCGCCGGTGAACGCCGTGTACTTCTCGCCCTCCGGGGCCAGCGCCACGTGGTCGCGGGGGGAGGCCGCCAGGACGTACGCACCCTCGATGCCGGCCAGTGCGGCGATCCGCTGCTCGTCGCCGAGGGCACGGGCCGCCCGGCCGCTGAAGCAGCAGTCGAGGACGACGATCTTCCGGCGCGCGGCGGAGGCGCGGATCGCCGCGCGCAGATGCCCGTACCCCACCGCCGTGTAGCCGACGCCGTCCTTCGATCCCCGCAGTCCCAGGTAGAGGTCGGCCGTCTCGGAGTCCCGCAGCCCGTGCCCGCAGTAGTACACGAGCAGGGTGTCGGTCGCCCGCTCACCGGCTTCGTAGACGGGGTCCAGCAGGTCCGCCGGGGTGCCCGGGTCCACGACTGCCCGGGTGTGGGCGCCGGGCAGGCCCCACAGGGCCGGGTCCTGGAGTGCGTCGGCGAGGTCGTCGACGTTCCTGCTCACCGCGGGCAGCTGCGGCAGCCATTCGTAGCGCGAGGTCCCGATGAGCACGGCCGCCGAGTGGGAGGGGTCAGGCAGCTCCGTCATCACTGCCCTGGTGCGTGGCGAGGCCCCCGTCGGTTCCCTCGGCCGCCGCGGCGGCGGCCAGCACCTCCGCCAGGCGCCGCACGGTCTCCTCGTCGGCGTCGGTCACCTCGACCTCCAGCGCCCCGTGCCGTACGACGACGGTGCGGGAGGTCCGCCGGGCGCCCCGCCAGGCGGCGATGGCCACGCCCAGCTGCGCGGCCCCGACGCCGCCGCTGACGGCGAGGGCGATCAGGTCGAGCGTCGCGCCGAGGTGGTCGGAGCGGGCCGGCCGCGAGCCGGTGAGACGCCCGTGCGTGCCCGGGCCGACGCCCTCGTCCGCGCTCAGCCAGCGCAGCAGCGAGCGCAGCTCCTCCTCGGTGTCCGTCGCCTGCGGCACGGCCAGTTCGATCAGTCCCATGACTCCCCCATGCTTCCCCGGGACCCCCTTCAATGCCCGGGTCCCCTTCGATCCCGCTCCACCTCGACGAGCCGCTCGCCGACCTCCGAGAACTTGACGAGTGCCTCGCCGTCCGCCCCCAGCCGGGTCAGGCACACCGCCTGCCAGTAGGCGCTGGCGATGGTCGTCGGATGCCCGGGATCGAGGGCAGCTTCGCAGACTTTCGAGACGGCCGCCAACAACTCCACCGCTTCTTCCAGTTCCCCGCGCAGCACCAGGTTCACCGCCTCGCGCAGCCGTGACGCGGCGACCTGCGGGCTCATCGTGCGGAGGATGTGCCTGCGGGCCACCCCGCTCAGACCGAGGTCCCCGGGCGCTCCGACGGCGTCGCCCGGATCCGTCTCCGGCGCGGGCCGCAGCTGGTGGGCCCGGGACTCCCTCCCCTCGACCGGTGGTGCCGTCCACAGGGAGTCGTCGGCACGCGGCCGGACGACGGAGTCGGTGGCGGGAGCGCTGAGCCGCCGTACCGCCCGGTCCCGCACCTTGCCCTGGGACGCCGCCGCGACGAGGGCCTCCCCGTCCGCGGGCGGCCGCAGGCGGTCCAGCGTCTCGGCGGCCGTGGGACGGAGGTCCGCGTCCCGGTGGACCAGGTCCGCGACGAGAGCGGCGAGGTCGGCGGGCACGCCCGTCAGTTCCGGCAGCCCCTCGTTGGCGACCCGGTACAGCATCACGGGCGCGGAGCCGGCCGACTTGAACGGCAGCTCGCCGCTCAGCATCTCGTACATGCAGACACCGAGCCCGTACAGGTCCGAGTACGTTCCCGTCGCCGCCCCGCGCACGGCTTCGGGGCTCATGTAGGCCGGCGTCCCGACGATCACGCCGGGCGCGGTGAGGGTGCCGGTGTCCGCTTCGAGGAGCGACGCGATGCCGAAGTCGTGCAGGACGACCCGCCCCCGGCGGCTGAGGTGCACATTGCTCGGCTTCACGTCGCGGTGCAGCACGCCGGCCTCGTGCGCGGCGCTCAGCCCCTCGCACATCTCGGCCGCGACCGCGCGCACCACCTGCTCGTCGAGGGGCCCCTCACCGATCAGGTCCTGGAGGCTGATGCCCTGCAGGTACTCCATGACGAGGTAGGGGCGCTCCGCGAACTCGCCCGCGTCGTACACCGTCACGGTGTTGGGATGGGCGATGCGGGCCAGGACCTGCGCCTCCCGGAGGAAGCGCCGCCGCATGTCCTCGGTGGACAGCCCGGACCGAATCACCTTCACCGCGACGCGGCGGTCGAGGACGCGGTCGAGCCCCTCGTACACCTCGCCCATGCCGCCGTGGCCGATCGGCCCGATCAGCTCGTAGCGGTTCCCCAGGGTCCTGCCCGTCAGGGTCCCGTCCGCCATGCCTTCCCCCCGTCCTCCCGGTTACGGCCTGCGTGCGCTCGTCACGCGGTAGACGTCGTACACGCCCTCGACGCCTCGGACCGCCTTGAGGACGTGGCCCAGGTGTTTGGGGTCGCCCATCTCGAAGGTGAAGCGGGAGGTGGCGACGCGGTCGCGGGAGGTCTGGACGGCCGCCGAGAGGATGTTGACGTGCTGGTCGGAGAGGACCCGGGTGACGTCGGAGAGGAGCCGGGAGCGGTCCAGTGCCTCGACCTGGATGGCGACCAGGAAGACCGAGGACTGGGTCGGGGCCCACTCGACCTCCAGGATCCGCTCCGGCTCGCGGGACAGCGACTCGACGTTGACGCAGTCGCTGCGGTGGACGGAGACGCCGCTGCCGCGGGTGACGAAGCCGATGATCGGGTCGCCGGGCACCGGGGTGCAGCAGCGGGCCAGCTTGACCCAGACGTCCTCGACGCCCTTGACGACCACGCCGGGGTCGGCGTTGGAGCGGCGCTTGGAACGGCCGCGGGTGGGCGGCGCGGCCTCCTCGATGTCCTCGGTGGCCGCCTCCTCGCCGCCGAGCGCCTGGACCAGCTTCTGCACGATGGACTGGGCGGTGACGTGGCCCTCGCCGATCGCCGCGTACAGCGAGGAGATGTCGTTGTACCGCATCTCGTGGGCGAGGGTGACGAGGGAGTCGCCGGTGAGGATCCGCTGGATCGGCAGGTTCTGCTTGCGCATGGCCCGCGCGATGGCGTCCTTGCCCTGCTCGATGGCCTCGTCCCGGCGCTCCTTGGAGAACCAGGCGCGGATCTTGTTGCGGGCGCGCGGGGACTTGACGAAGCCCAGCCAGTCGCGGGAGGGGCCGGCGCCGGCGGCCTTGGAGGTGAAGACCTCCACCAGGTCGCCGTTGTCGAGGGTGGATTCGAGCGGCACCAGCCGGCCGTTCACCCGCGCCCCTATGGTGCGGTGGCCGACCTCGGTGTGGACGGCGTACGAGAAGTCGACCGGGGTGGCGCCGGCGGGCAGCGCGATGACGTCGCCCTTGGGCGTGAAGACGAAGACCTCGTTGCGCGAGAGGTCGAAGCGGAGGGACTCCAGGAACTCGCCCGGGTCCTCGGTCTCCTTCTGCCAGTCGAGCAGCTGGCGCAGCCACGCCATGTCGTTGAGGTGGTCGTCCTTGCCGCCGCCCTTGGGCACGTCGGTGCGGACCTTGGAGGCGCCGGCGACGGCCTCCTGCTTGTACTTCCAGTGCGCGGCGATGCCGTACTCGGCGCGGCGGTGCATGTCGAAGGTGCGGATCTGCAGCTCGACGGGCTTGCCGTTGGGGCCGATGACCGTCGTGTGCAGCGACTGGTACATGTTGAACTTCGGCATCGCGATGTAGTCCTTGAACCGGCCGGGGACCGGGTTCCATCGCGCGTGGACGGTGCCGAGGGCCGCGTAGCAGTCGCGGACGGTGTCCACGAGGACGCGGATGCCGACCAGGTCGTAGATCTCCGCGAAGTCCCGGCCGCGGACGATCATCTTCTGGTAGACGCTGTAGTAGTGCTTGGGGCGGCCGGTGACGGTCGCCTTGATGCGGGCGGCGCGCAGGTCGGCCTGGACCTCGTCGGTCACTATGGCGAGGTACTCGTCCCGCTTGGGGGCGCGCTCGGCGACGAGCCGGACGATCTCGTCGTACATCTTGGGGTAGAGGATCGCGAAGGCGAGGTCCTCCAGCTCCCACTTGATGGTGTTCATGCCCAGCCGGTGCGCCAGCGGGGCGTAGATCTCCAGCGTCTCGCGGGCCTTCTTCTCCTGCTTCTCCCGCTTGAGGTAGCGCATGGTGCGCATGTTGTGCAGGCGGTCGGCGAGCTTGATGACGAGGACCCGGGGGTCCTTGGCCATGGCGACGACCATCTTGCGGACGGTCTCGGCCTGCGCGGCCTCGCCGAACCTGACCTTGTCGAGCTTGGTGACGCCGTCGACGAGGAGCGTGACCTGGTCGCCGAAGTCGCGGCGCAGGTCCTCCAGGCCGTACTCGGTGTCCTCGACGGTGTCGTGGAGGAGGCCGGCCATCAGGGTCGCCGGGTCCATGCCGAGCTCGGCGAGGATGGTGGTGACGGCGAGCGGGTGGGTGATGTACGGGTCGCCGCTCTTGCGCTTCTGGCCGCGGTGCCAGCGCTCCGCGACCTGGTAGGCCCGCTCGATCTGGCGCAAAGTGGCCGTTTCGATCTTGGGGTCGTTGGAGCGGACGATCCGCAGCAGCGGTTCGAGGACCGGGTTGTACGGCGACGAGCGCTGCACTCCGAGCCGGGCCAGACGGGCGCGCACCCGGTTCGAGGAACCGCCGGAGCGGGTCGGCGCGGGGGTCGGTGCCGGAGCGGGCGCAGCAGGCTTCGGCCTGTTCTCCGCGGGCTTGTTCTGGGGCGTGCCGGTTCCCTGCGCGGCCTGGTCGGCCTTGGGGTCGGGCTGCGCGGCGGAGAGTGACTGGGCCTCGTCTGGCAAAGAGCGCTCCTCTGGGGTCCCCCCGGACGGGGTCTGGGGGAGGTTCCGGGTCCCCCGGTCAGGCCCGGAAAGGCCATCGTATCGAGCCATGACGCCGCGTGCTCACGCGGCCGGGGGACGGACGGGGGCCCGGGGCCGCTTCTCCGGCCCCTTCCGGGGACGTACCGGGGCAAACGCGAAGGGCGCCCCGGGAATTCCCGGGGCGCCCCTGTCCGGAATCCGCTGGATTCCTTCCGGTCGCGTCTCAGACGGTGATCAGCGCGGTGAGCGGAGCGCCCCGGAGGGCGGGCTCCAGCCGGGTGCGGCCCGGGAGGAAGCCGAGCTCCATGAGGACCGCGACGCCCGCGACCTCGGCGCCGGCGCGGCGGATGAGCTCGATGGACGCCTCGGCGGTGCCGCCGGTGGCGAGGACGTCGTCGATGACCATGACGCGGTCGCCCGCGGCCAGGTCCTCGGCGTGCACCTCGATCTCGGCGGTGCCGTACTCCAGCTCGTACGCCTGGCGGAGCGTGGCCCCGGGCAGCTTGCCGGCCTTGCGGACCGGGACGAAGCCCAGGCCCGCGCGGACGGCGACCGGCGCGGCGAGGATGAAGCCGCGGGCCTCCAGGCCGACGATCTTCGTCGCGCCCTGCGCGGAGCAGAGGGCGGCGAGGGCGTCGGTGAGGGCCGTGAACGCCTCCGGGTCCGCGAGCAGCGGGGTGATGTCCTTGAACAGCACGCCCGGCTTCGGGTAGTCGGGGACGTCACGGATCCGGCTGAGCAGCAGGCCGGTCACGTCCTGGGCCTCGGCCGTCATCGGCGCGGCTCCTGGGCGCGGCCGCGGCGGGCGGCGCGCGGCCCGACGACGGCGGTCTCGGCCACGGCGGTGCCGTCGTCGAGGCCGTCCTCGCCGCGGGCGGCGGAGGAGGCGCGCTTGGCCAGCACCCGCTTCTTCAGCGCCTTCATGGCCGGCTCGCGCTCCTTGAGGTCGGCGACGAGCGGGGTGGCGATGAAGATCGAGGAGTAGGCACCGGCGGCCAGACCCACGAAGAGCGACAGCGAGATGTCGTTGAGCATGCCCGCGCCGAGGACGCCGCCGCCGATGAAGAGCAGGCCCGCGACGGGCAGCAGCGCCACGACGGTGGTGTTGATGGAGCGGACCAGGGTGCCGTTGATCGAGCGGTTGGCCATGTCGCTGTAGGTGAAGCGGGTCTGCTTCGTGATGTCCTTCGTCTGCTCCTTGAGGGAGTCGAAGACGACGACGGTGTCGTACAGCGAGTAGCCGAGGATGGTCAGCAGACCGATCACCGTGCCGACCGTGACCTCGAAGCCGACCAGCGAGTAGATGCCGACCGTGATCGTGAGGTCGTGGATCAGCGCGATCAGCGCCGCGACGGCCATTCTCCACTCGAAGGCGATGGCCAGGTAGATCACCACGAGGATCATGAAGACGCCGAGGCCGGTCCACGCCTTGTTGGCGATCTGCTCGCCCCAGCTGGGGCCGACCAGCTCGGCGGCGATCTTGTCCTCGGGGACGTTCAGGTCCTTGGCCAGCTCGGTGCGGACCTGGTCGGACTGCTCGGTGTCGAGGCCGCCGACCTGGATGCGCAGGGAGCCGTTGCCGAGCTGCTGGACGATGGCGTCGTGACCGGACGCCTCCTCCGCGTACTCCTGCGCCTGGCTGACGCTGACGTCCGACTTCGGGGTGGTGAAGACGGCGCCGCCCTGGAACTCGATGCCCATGTTGAGGCCGCGGACGGCCAGGGCGACGATGGCCGTGATGGTGATCAGGACGGAGAGGCCGTACCAGATCTTGCGGTTCCCGATGAAGTCGTAACCGACCTCACCGCGGTGGAGCCGGGCGCCGAGATCGCCGAGCTTCGACATCTCACGCCTCCTTCGGTTCGACGGTGCCGGCGGCGCCGGCGGCGGGGGCGGTACGGCGGGTGCGGCGCAGCGGCGGCTTGGCACCCAGGCGCTTCGGGTCCAGGCCGGACCACGGGTGCCCGTCGCCGAAGAACTTGGTGCGGGCGAGCAGCGTCATCAGCGGCTTGGTGAAGAGGAACACCACGACGATGTCGAGCAGGGTGGTCAGGCCGAGCGTGAACGCGAAGCCCTGGACCTTGCCGACGGTCACGATGAAGAGCACGGCCGCGGCCAGGAACGACACGAAGTCGGAGACCAGGATGGTGCGGCGGGCGCGCGGCCAGGCGCGCTCGACGGCCGGGCGGAGGGTGCGGCCCTCGCGGAGCTCGTCGCGGATGCGCTCGAAGTAGACGATGAACGAGTCGGCGGTGATGCCGATGGCGACGATGGCACCGCAGACGGCCGGCAGGTTCAGCGCGAAGCCGATGGCCGGGCCGAGCAGCGACATGATCACGTAGGTGAGCAGGGCGGAGACGCCGAGGCTGAGGATCGCGATGAACGACAGGCCGCGGTAGTAGACCACCAGGTAGACGATGACCAGCGCGAGACCGATGGCGCCGGCGATGAGGCCGGCCTCCAGCTGGTCGCCGCCGAGGGCGGCGGTGACGGTGTCGACGCTCTGGGTGTCGAAGGAGAGCGGCAGGGCGCCGTAGGCCAGGATGTTGCCGAGGTCCTGGGCGGACTGCTGGTTGAAGCTGCCGGAGATCTGCGCGTTGGCGCTGAGCGTGGTCTGGACGCGGGGCGCCGAGACGACCTCGCCGTCGAGGACGATGGCGAACTGGTTCTGCGGCTCGGCCTGCTGCGAGAGCTTGCTCGTGATCGACTGGAACTTCTTCGAGCCGGCGTCGGTGAACGTCATGTCGACGATCCACTGGCCGCTCTGCTGGTCGATGGCGGCCTTGGCGTCGTCGACGTCACGGCCCTCGACCTCGGCGGGGCCGAGGAGGTACTTCTCCCACTGGCCGATCGCGTTCTTGCCGCAGGCGACGATGGTGTCGCCGGGCTTGGTGCCCGCGGCGGCGGCGGTGCGCTGCTTGGGGTCCAGGCAGTTCAGGGTGGTGAACTTCTGCTGGAGCGCGGCGGTGGCGGCGTCGGCGCTGGGCGTCGGCTGCGGGGTGGCGCTCGCCTTCGGCTTGGCGGAGGCGCTGCCGCTGGGGGTGGGCGTCCCGGTGGCGTTCGGGGCCTTGAGGGCCTCGGTGAGCGCGCGGCCCTGGGTGGAGGCGGTGGCGGTCGGCGTGGCCGACTTCTTCTCGCCGACGGAGGCGGACGCGGAGGGCTTCGGCGTGGCCGAGCCCGAGGGGTTCGCGGTGGGCGCGGCCTCGGGGGCGGCGGCCGCGACGGTGAGCACGGGCCGGAAGTAGAGCTGGGCGGTGGTGCCGACCTGCTCGCGGGCCTGCTTCTCGTTCGTCCCCTTGGGGATGTTGACGATGATGTTCTCGCGGCCCTGCGTCTGGACCTCGGCCTCGGAGACGCCGAGACCGTTGACACGGCGCTCGATGATGCCGACCGCCGTGTTCATGTTGGTCTCGTTGACCGCGGACTCCTGGCCGGGCTCCGCCTTGGCCTTGAGCGTGATCGACGTGCCGCCGGCGAGGTCGATGCCGAGGCGCGGGGTGGTGTGCCCCGACCAGAACATGCCGCCGGTGAGCGCGACCATGGCGATCAGAATGAGTGCCAGGGCGCGGCCCGGCCGGCTCTGTCCCCCCGCCGGCCTTCGGCCCTTCTTCGGTGCTGCCACCTGTCGTTTCTCCCTGTCCAAACCGTCCGGGCGCCGGGTGGGCGCACGGAGGCCACGAAGTGTGTGTGGGGACCTTCCCCCGCAGACGTCGGACCGTTCCCGGCCGCGGCCACGCTCGTCGGCGTGGGCCGCGGTGCCGGGTGCGACTTACTTCGCCTCGGTCTCGCCGTCGGCCTTGCCGTCCTTCTCGACCTCGGCCTCGACCGCGTCCGACTTCTTGGTCAGATCGGCCTTGGGGGCCTCGTCAGCGTCGGTCAGCGAGGAGGCGTCGTCCGGGACGACGGTGCCCGCGTCGTCGGCGGTGTCCTCGTCGGTGTCACCGTGGACGATCCGGTTGTACTCGGCGTCGTCGAGGACCGCGCCGATGGCGTTCTTCGCGTAGACGGCGTGCACGCCGGGCGCGACCTCGAGCAGGACGGTCTCGTCCTGGATCTCCTTGACGGTGGCGTACATTCCCCCGATCGTGCGTACGCCGGTGCCGGGCTGCATCTGGTTGCGCATCTCCGCCGCCTGCTGCTGCTTCTTCTTGGCAGAGCGGGTCATCAGGAACATCGCCCCGATGAGCACGATGAACGGGAGGAGCATGCCGATGTTATTCACGGGACGGAAATCCTTCGCACGGTCACGGAGAACCCGCGGCCTGATCTTCGGGGGTGGGTACGCCGACCAGAAAGGGCGGCATCGGCGGAGTCTAGGCGAGTCCGCATCGATGGAACAACGCCCAGCATGGCACCGTGGTTCCTGCTCGGGCGAGACTCCGCGCCGTCACCCACCCGTCACAGCGGCCTCAGGAGCCGAACAGCCCCTGTTGTCCCGGTCCGGCCGCCGCCGGGCCCGCTGCCTGCGGCGGGACCAGTCCGAGGTGGGTCCATGCGGCCGGCGTGGCGACCCGGCCACGGGGCGTACGGGCCAGCAGTCCCTCCCGTACGAGGAAGGGCTCGGCGACCTCCTCGACGGTCTCGCGCTCCTCCCCCACGGCGACGGCGAGGGTGGACAGTCCGACGGGTCCGCCGCCGAAGAGCTTCAGCAGGGCTTCGAGGACCGCCCGGTCGAGGCGGTCGAGGCCGCGGCTGTCGACCTCGTAGACGCCGAGGGCGGCGCCGGCGATCTCGCGGGTGATCACTCCGTCGGCCCTCACCTGGGCGTAGTCGCGGACGCGGCGCAGCAGCCGGTTGGCGATGCGGGGGGTGCCGCGGGAGCGGCCGGCGATCTCGGCGGCGCCGGCGGGGTCGATCTCCACGTCGAGGAGTCCGGCGGACCGGGTGACGACCCGCTCCAGCTCGTGCGGCTCGTAGAACTCCATGTGGGCGGTGAAGCCGAAGCGGTCGCGGAGCGGGGGCGGCAGCAGGCCGGCCCGGGTGGTGGCGCCGACCAGGGTGAAGGGCGGCAGGTCGAGCGGGATGGCGGTGGCGCCGGGGCCCTTGCCGACGATGACGTCGACGCGGAAGTCCTCCATCGCCATGTAGAGCATCTCCTCGGCGGGCCGGGACATCCGGTGGATCTCGTCGAGGAAGAGGATCTCGCCCTCCTGGAGGGAGGAGAGGATCGCGGCGAGGTCGCCGGCGTGCTGGATGGCGGGGCCGGAGGTGATCCTGATCGGCGCGTTCATCTCCGCGGCGATGATCATCGACAGGGTGGTCTTGCCGAGGCCGGGGGCGCCGGAGAGCAGCACGTGGTCGGCGGTGGCGCCGCGCTGGCGGGCGGCCTTGAGGACGAGGTCGAGCTGCTGGCGGACCTTCTCCTGGCCGATGAACTCGCCGAGGTCCTTGGGGCGGAGGGCGGCCTCGACGGCCTGGTCATCGCCCTCGGCGGCGGCGCCGACGATCCGCTCCTCGTGGGCGGATGCCGTCTCGTCGTCCCAGTTCACGGTGGTGTCTTCCTTCGTACGGGAGGGGCTGCGGGCGGTCAGCGGGCGCGGTTGAGCGTCTGCAGGGCGGCGCGCAGCAGCTGGGGCACGGGCGCGGAGCCGGTCTCGGCGAGCGCGGCCTCGGCCTGCGGGGTGACGGCGGCGACGGCCTCCTCGGCCTCGCGGGACGCGTAGCCGAGGCCGACGAGGGCGGCGGCGAGCTGCTCGGTCCAGGGGGCGGGGCCGGCGGCGACCGCGCGCTGCTGGCCGACGAGGCCGCTGCTGCCGAGGGGCTGGCCGAGCTTGTCCTTCAGCTCCAGGAGCAGCTTCTGGGCGCCCTTCTTGCCGATGCCGGGGACGGCGGTGAGGGCCTTCTCGTCGCCGGTGGAGACGGCGAGGCGCAGCGCGTCGGGGCTGTGCACGCCGAGCATGGCCTGGGCGAGCCGGGGTCCGACGCCGCTGGCGGTCTGGAGCAGCTCGAAGACCTGGCGCTCGTCGTCGTCCGCGAAGCCGTACAGGGTGAGGGAGTCCTCCCGGACGACGAGGGAGGTGGCGAGCCGGGCGTGCTCGCCGACGCGGAGGCCGGCGAGGGTGTTCGGGGTGCACTGGACGGCCATGCCGACGCCGCCGACCTCGACGACGGCGGTGGTGGGGGCGACGGCGGCGACCGGGCCGCTGACGAAGGCGATCATGACGTGCGGCCTTTCGAGGCGTGCAGGGCGACGGCCTGCTGGAGGCGGTTCTGCGCGGGGGCGCGCCAGATGTGGCAGATGGCGAGGGCGAGGGCGTCGGCCGCGTCGGCCGGCTTGGGCGGGGCGGCGAGCCGGAGCAGCCGGGTGACCATGGCGCCGACCTGGGCCTTGTCGGCGCGGCCGGAGCCGGTGACGGCCGCCTTGACCTCGCTGGGGGTGTGCAGCGCGACGGGGATGCCGCGCCGGGAGGCGCAGAGCATGGCGACGGCGCTGGCCTGGGCGGTGCCCATCACCGTCCGCACGTTGTGCTGGCTGAACACCCGCTCGACGGCGACCAGTTCGGGCTGGAAGCGGTCGAGCCACTCCTCGATGCCGCGTTCGATGCCGACCAGGCGGGGGCCGATGTCGGCGTCGGCGGGGGTGCGGACCACGCCGACGCCGAGCATGGTGAGCGGCCGTCCCGCGACGCCCTCGACGACACCGACACCGCATCGGGTGAGTCCCGGGTCCACCCCCAGTACGCGCACGCCGCCCCTCCGTTCGATCAGCTATTCGTGCAGGCTATCGGCTGCCACCGACAACGCAGCGGGGGGGGGGGGGGGGGGGGGGGGGGGGGCCCGCGCGGGGTTATCAAAAACAGATCCCCCCCCGCCCCAACCAAGAGG
>NZ_JBHYKM010000081.1:33163-37051 GCF_042741435.1 Streptomyces sp. NPDC058955
GTCTCCATTCTTCTTTCCTACTGTCGCCCGCCCCGCCCCCCCCCCCCCCGGGGGGGGGGGGGGGGGGCCCCGCCCCCCCCCCCCCCCCCGCTGCGCGGAAGGCCGGACTCAGGCGTCGACCTTCTCCATGACCTCGTCGCTGACGTCGAAGTTGGCGAAGACGTTCTGCACGTCGTCGCTGTCCTCCAGCGCGTCGATCAGCTTGAACATCTTGCGCGCGCCGTCCTCGTCGAGCTCGACCTGCATGGTCGGGACGAAGCTGGACTCGGCCGAGTCGTAGTCGATGCCGGCCTCCTGGAGGGCGGTGCGGACCGCGACCAGGTCGGTGGCCTCGCTGATGACCTCGAAGGACTCGCCGAGGTCGTTGACCTCTTCGGCGCCGGCGTCGAGCACGACCTCCAGGACGTCGTCCTCGGACCGCTCGCCCTTGGGGAGCACGACGACGCCCTTGCGGTTGAACAGGTACGAGACGGAGCCCGGGTCGGCCATCGAGCCGCCGTTGCGGGTCATGGCGACGCGCACGTCGGAGGCGGCGCGGTTGCGGTTGTCGGTGAGGCACTCGATGAGCACCGCGACGCCGTTCGGGCCGTAGCCCTCGTACATGATCGTGGCGTAGTCGACGCCGCCGGCCTCCAGGCCGCCGCCGCGCTTGACCGCGGAGTCGATGTTCTTGTTGGGCACCGACTGCTTCTTCGCCTTCTGGATGGCGTCGAAGAGGGTCGGGTTGCCCTCGGGGTCGGCACCGCCGGTGCGGGCCGCGACCTCGATGTTCTTGATCAGCTTCGCGAAGAGCTTGCCGCGCTTGGCGTCGATCACGGCCTTCTTGTGCTTCGTCGTAGCCCATTTAGAGTGGCCGGACATCTGCCTGTCTCCTTCGCGTAACCATTTTCTTGAACGAACCCCAGTGATCCTACCGGGACTCGCTCACCGCTCGGCGCGCACCATGTCGACGAAGAGCTCGTGGACGCGGTGGTCGCCGGTCAGTTCGGGGTGGAACGAGGTGGCGAGCGCGTTGCCCTGCCGGACGGCCACGATGTGGCCCTCGTGCTCGGCGAGCACCTCGACCTCGGCGCCGACGGACTCCACCCAGGGGGCGCGGATGAAGACGCCCTCGACAGGCGAGTCGACGCCCGTCACGGCCACCCCGGCCTCGAAGGACTCGTTCTGCCGCCCGAAGGCGTTGCGGCGGACGATCATGTCGATGCCGCCGAAGGTCTCCTGGCCCGAGCGCGGGTCGAGGATCTTGTCGGCGAGCATGATCAGGCCGGCGCAGGTGCCGTAGACCGGCATGCCCGCGGCGATCCGCTCGCGGACCGGCTCCATCAGGCCGAAGAGGACGGCCAGCTTGGAGATGGTGGTGGACTCGCCGCCGGGGAGGACCAGGCCGTCGACCTCGGCGAGCTCTTCGGGGCGCCGGACCGGCCTGGCCACGGCGTCCGCCGAGGCCAGGGCGATCAGGTGCTCCCGGACGTCGCCCTGGAGGGCCAGGACGCCGATCACGGGGGTGGTGCTCATGGTGGTTACCAGCCCCGGTTGGCGTAGCGCTCGGACTCGGGGAGGGTGTCGCAGTTGATGCCGACCATGGCCTCGCCGAGGTTGCGGGAGGCGTCCGCGATGATCTTCGGGTCGTCGTAGAAGGTGGTGGCCTTCACGATGGCGGCGGCGCGCTTGGCCGGGTCGCCCGACTTGAAGATGCCGGAGCCGACGAAGACGCCCTCGGCGCCGAGCTGGCGCATCAGCGCGGCGTCGGCGGGGGTGGCGACGCCACCGGCGGAGAACAGCACGACGGGGAGCTTGCCGAGCTCGGCGACCTCCTTGACGAGCTCGTACGGGGCGCGCAGCTCCTTGGCGGCGGCGTACAGCTCGTTGTTGTCGAAGCCGCGCAGCTTGGCGATCTCGTTCTTGATCTGGCGCAGGTGGCGGACGGCCTCGACGACGTTGCCGGTGCCGGCCTCGCCCTTGGAGCGGATCATGGCCGCGCCCTCGGCGATGCGGCGGAGGGCCTCGCCCAGGTTGGTGGCGCCACAGACGAAGGGGGTCGTGAAGGCCCACTTGTCGGAGTGGTTGATCTCGTCGGCCGGGGTGAGGACCTCGGACTCGTCGATGTAGTCGACGCCGAGGGACTGGAGGACCTGGGCCTCGACGAAGTGGCCGATGCGGGACTTGGCCATCACCGGGATGGAGACCGCGCCGATGATCTCCTCGATCATGTTCGGGTCGGACATGCGGGCCACGCCGCCGTCCTTGCGGATGTCCGCGGGGACCCGCTCCAGGGCCATGACGGCGACGGCGCCGGCGTCCTCGGCGATCTTCGCCTGCTCGGCGTTGACCACGTCCATGATCACGCCGCCCTTGAGCTGCTCGGCCATGCCGCGCTTCACGCGGGCGGTGCCGGTCTCGGGGGTCTGGGGAGTGGTGGAGCTGGACACGGAAACCTCACTCGTGACAACGGGTTCAACGGGGCGTTGACGACTAGAGCGAGGAAACAGTCCACGAGCGGTCCACAGCAAGGGCCAATGTGCAGGCTGTGGATCCTTTTCGCGGGAATCCGAGGCCGCAGGGGCTCAGGAGGGGCGATCGGCCAGGGCCACGGGCGGTTCGTCGTCCATTTCGAAGGCCATGGGGAAGGGCGCGTGGCCCGCGAGCCGGAACCAGCGGACCTTGCGGTGGCGGCGCAGGGCGCGGGCGGCCCGGACGGCGTCGTTGTGGAAGCGGCGGGCCATGGGGACCCGGCGGACCGCGGCGGCCAGCTCGCCCGCGGCCTCCTCGCCGCCGGGCGCCTCCTGGACGAGCTCCACCTGCTCGGGCTCGCCGAAGACGGCCCGCAGCGCCTGGCTCAGCGCGCTCTCGGCGACCTCCCGCTGGTCCTCCTCCGCCTGCCGGGCCGCGTGCGCCGCCTCGTACAGGACGATCGAGGCGGCCGGGTCGAGCACGCCGGAGGTGGCCAGTTCCTGCGCGACCGAGGCCCGCCGCAGCAGCTGGGCGTCGAGCGCGGCGCGGGCCGCGTCGATGCGGGTGTGCAGCCGGTCGAGCCGGCCGGCGGTCCAGCTGAGGTAGACGCCGATGAGGATCAGCGCGACGACGGTCCAGATCAGGGTTTCGGTCACGGGCGCACAGGCTACCCGGGCGGTGGCAGCACACCTTCCCAAAGGTCGTGGTCATGGGCGAACAGGACACGGACCGGCCGCCCGTCCGCGAGCCCGGCGAGCCGGCCGAGCCAGGGCCGGTACGGCGTCCCGAACCCGTCCGCCCGGTCGTACGCCTGTCCCGCGAGGACCGTCAGCCGGTCGCCGTGGTCGAGGACGAGCGACTGGTGCCCGTCGACGTGGCCGGGCGTCGGCACGATCCGGATCCCGGGGGCGATCTCGTGCTCGCCGTCGATCTCCGTCCAGGCGACGCCGGGGAGGAGGCCGTCGATGGTGTACGCGCCCGCCCGCGCGGTGGCGAGCTCGCGGCGCTGGACCAGGGCGGGGGTGCCGGGGAAGCGCTGGTTGCCGCCGATGTGGTCGAAGTGGAGGTGGCAGTTGACCACCAGGTCCACCTCGTCCGGCGGCACGGTGAGCGGCCGGCGCGCGATCCGGTAGTGGGCGTCCGTCTCCGGCGAGCCCTCGCCCATGCCGGTGTCGAAGAGGAGGGTGCCGCCGGGGTGGCGGACGAGGTAGGCGAGGGCGGGTTCCACGCGCGCGTGGGGGCCGCCGTACTCCTCGGCGGGCCGGGTGAAGGACCCGAGGTCGAGCCGCGTGACGTCGATCATGCGAGCAGGGTGCCCGCCCTGCCGCCTCCGTGGGCGCGGGGTTGGCCGCGGGGGGGAACGGCGGGGCCCGGCGGAACCCCCCCCCGCCCGCTCCAGCCCCCCCCCGCCCCCCCCCCCTACGGGGCCGCTCAGGC
>NZ_JBHYKM010000082.1:0-13645 GCF_042741435.1 Streptomyces sp. NPDC058955
CGCCGACACCGTGCCGGGCCGCGAGCCGGTCGGCGGCGGCCGGGGCCGGGCGCGCGGCGCGGCGGGCCGTCGCCACCGTGGTGCGGATCGCGGTGAGTTCGGCGGCGAGTTCCGTCGCCGCCGGGAAGTGGTCGTCGCGTTCGAGCAGGACGCCCGGCGGGGCGACCCGGCCGGCGAGGTCGGCGAGGATGTCCAGGACCGGCGCCGGGACCGGGTGGGCGTGGGTGTCGTGCCAGACCCCGTCCCGCTCGATCCCGCCCGCCACGTGCACGTACGCGATGGCCTCCACCGGCAGCTCGGCGAGGGCCCGCGCCGGGTCCTCGCCCCGGTTGCGGTGGTTGGTGTGCAGGTTGGCGACGTCGATGAGGAGCCGTACCCCCGTACGCTCCACCAGCTCCGCCAGGAACCGCCCCTCCGACAGCTCCTCGTCCGGCCACGAGAACAGCGCGGCGATGTTCTCCAGCGCCAGCGGCACCGGCAGGGACTCCTGCGCGATGCGCACGTTCTCGCAGAGCACGTCCAGGGCGTCCCGGGTGCGCGGGACCGGCAGCAGGTGCCCGGCCTCCAGCGCGGGGGTCGCCGTCAGCGGCCCGCCGGCCCGGACGAAGGCGATGTGCTCGGTGACGAGCGGCGCCCCCAGCGCCTCCGCCTTCGCCGCGAGCGCGGCCAGCCGCTCGGGGTCGGGGCGGTCCGCCCCGCCGAGCCCCAGCGACACCCCGTGCGGTACGACGGTGACGCCGCGCGCCCGCAGCCGGGCCAGCGCGTCGGGCAGATGGCCGGCGCACACGTTCTCCGCGACGACCTCCACCCAGTCGACGGGCAGCTCCTCGACCGCGTCCGCGATCTCGGGACGCCAGCCGATGCCGATGCCGAGTTCCGTCATGTCCCCCTCCTTCGGTCCTCAGTCATCCACGTGATGACCCCGGCGGCGCCGGTCGAACCCCGGAGGGAGGAGTTCAGAGCTTCATTTGAGGTTCCCCGCCACCGGCGCCCCGGGAGCGTCCAGGACGCCGGGGAACGACGACACCACCGTGGCGCTGCCCGGCGCGATCTCCGTGAAGCCGGCGTCGCGGACGACCGGGAGGCCGCTCGCGGCCAGCGCGGGCCAGTCGGCCTCGGCCGCCGTGCGGACGGCGAGCGGGAAACCGGCCTCCCGCCAGGCCGCCCGGGCGGTCCCGTCCAGCGCCCACCACAGGAGCTGGGCGCCGTGCCCCGCCTGCGCCATCGCCTTGCCGGCCGACATCGCGAGCCCCGGGTTGAGCCAGAGCACGGCCGCGCCGTCCGGGACGGGGCCGGGCGCGGCCGGGTCGTCGAGGTCGGTGCCGGAGACCTGGAGCTTGGCCAGGTCCTTGGGCCAGCCGTCCAGCGGGACCGGCGGGAAGACCCGTACCTCGGCCCGCGCGCCGGTCTCGGTGAGGCCCGGCAGGGTTCCGGCGCGCCGCCACTCCGCGCCGCGCGCCCGCCGGACGACCTTGCGGATGCGGGCGTCCTCCCAGTCGGCGACGGCCCGCGCCCATTCCCCCTCGCCGAGCGCCCGCTCGTCGGTCAGGAGCCGGAGCACGGCACGGGCCGCGGTCTCCAGGGCGTCGGTACGGGCCGGGGGCGCGTCCTTCTCGATGCGCACCACCAGGGGCAGGACGAACTGCGGCTTCTCGTCGCGGGGGTCGCTGCCCGGGTCGGTGCCCGGTTCGGTGCTCGGGTCGGTGTCGTGGCTGCTCACCCGGCAAGTCTGCCACTGGCCCCGACCGCCGGATCTTGTGGCCGGGGCGGCGGCCGGGCGAGGATCGACGGCATGACGACGTCGGTGAGGGTACGGGAGCCGGTGCGGCTCGCGGGGGTCGGGCGCCGGTACGGCGCGCGCGGCCCGTGGGTGCTGCGCGGTGTCGACCTGGAACTGGCCGCCGGCCGGCTCGTCCGGGCCGGCGGCGCGAACGGCACCGGGAAGTCCACGCTGCTGCGCCTGGTCGCCGGGGTCGACGCCCCCGCCGAGGGCCGGATCACCGGCCGCCCGGCCCGCACCGCGTACGTCCCCGAGCGCTTTCCGCCCGCCCTGCCGTTCACCGCCCTCGACTATCTGGTCCACCTCGGCCGCCTGCAGGGCCTCGGCGGCGGCGCGGCCCGGGCCCGGGCGGGGGAGTGGCTCGAACGGTTCGGGGCCGGCGCGTACGCCGGGACCGCCCTCGCAGGCCTCTCCAAGGGCAGCGCCCAGAAGGTGGCCGTCGCCCAGGCGCTGCTCGCCGAGCCCGGCCTCCTCGTCCTCGACGAGGCGTGGACGGGCCTCGACACCGGGGCCCGCGCGGAGCTCGACGCCGCGGTGCGCGAGCGGGTCGCGGCCGGCGCCACGGTCCTCTTCGTCGACCACGACCCGCGCCGGCTGGCGGGCGAGGCGGACACCACCCTGCGCGTCGAGGGCGGCCGGGTCCGGGCGGAGTCGCACCCGGCCGGTCCCGCCCCGGTGCGCGTCGTCGCCTCCGGGGACCGGCCGCTGCCCGACCCCCTCCCCGGCGGAGCCACCCCGGCCGCGACCGGCGAGGGCACCCTCTTCCGCGTGGACGCCGCCGCCTCCGACGACCTGCTGCGGGTGCTGCTCGCCGCCTCCTGGCACGTGCACCGGGTCGAGTCCGGTCGGGAAGGGGAGCGGGTGTGACGGCGCTGCTGCGGTTCCACTCCGCCCTGTTCTTCCGCTCCCAGCGGTGGCTCGCCCCGCTGCTCCTGTACGCGGCCCTCGTCGCCGTCGGCGTCCGGCCAGGCGATCCCGTCCTCGGCTCGCTCGGCATCGCGGCGGCCGGTCTCGTGCCGGTCTCCGCCTGGACGGTGCGGATCTGTCTGACGCAGGAGCCGCCCGCCGCCCGGGCCGTGGTGGCCGCGGCCGGCGGCCGGTCCCGCGCGCACCTGGCGGCCCTCCTCACCGGCGCGGGCTGGCCGGTGCTCGCCGGCGCGGTGGCGACGGGCGCGGTGACGGCCACCGGCGACCTCGCCGGGACGGGCGGCCCGGACGCCCTGCTCGCCGGGGCCCTGGCTACCACCGCCTGCGCCCTCACCGGCGGGGCGGTCGGCGCGCTCGCCGCCCGGCCGTTCGTGAAGGCGCCGGGCTGGTCGGTGGCCGCGCTGCTCCTGGGGTCGCTGCTGGTCCTGGTGACGACCGGTTCGCCCGCGAAGCACGCGGTCACCGCCCTGGTCGCCGCCGAGGGCACGGCGGGCCCGCCGTGGGCCGCCTGCGCCGCCGCCGTCCTCGCCGCCGCGGCGACGGCGGCCGCGTCCTGTCGGGCGGTCGCCCGTCTGGAGTGAGGCGGGGCCGCGGGGCCCACCTCCGCACCGGAGTAGCCTCGATGTCATGACCACGGAATCCGGCGCCTTCTGCACCCCCGAGCCCGCGCCCCGCCCGCCGAAGGCGGCCGAGGGCCCGTACGCGCGCTGTGTGCTGTGCCTGGAGCCGACGGAGTACGCGGAGTCGGTCAAGGGCGTCGTCCTGTGCCCGGTCTGCGAGTGGCAGGAGGCCCAGCGCACCGCCTGCTCCGGCTGACCCGGAGGGCGAGCCGCCGGACGGCCGGCTCAGCCCGCGCGCATCAGCTCGGAGACCTTCACGAAGCGGTAGCCGCGGGCGCGGAGTTCGGGGACGATCCGGCGGATCGCGCGCTCCGTGGCCGGGGCGGCGCTGCGGGTGCAGTGGAGGACCACCAGCGAGCCCGGGCGGACGCCGGAGAGCACCTGCTCCGCGACCGCGTCCGGGTCCTTCGCGAAGGCGTCCCCGCCGACCACGTCCCACTGCACGGCGGTGACCCGCGCCGGGGCGAGCGCGTGCAGCGCGGTGTCGTCGTAGCAGCCGCCGGGGAAGCGGAAGTACGGCACGACGTTGACGGCCCCGGCGTCCCGGAAGGAGTCGAAGGCGCGCTTCACGTCCGCCGCCATGTCCGGCTCGGCGACCGTCGGCAGGCCGTAGCAGGGCTCGGCGAAGGCGTAGTGGCTGTAGGAGTGGTTGGCGATCTCGAAGCGGGGGTCGGTGCCGATGGACCGGGCCTGGTCGGGGTACTCCTCAGCCCAGCGGCCGGTCATGAAGACCGTCGCGTCCACCTCCAGCCGGCGCAGGGTCGCGATGAGCTCCGGGTTGTCGAAGCGTTCGCCGCGCGCCGCCCGGGGGCCCTGGTCGGCGGTCATGTCGGCGTCGAAGGTGAGCGCGACGACCTTCTCGGTGCCGCGGCCGGTCCGGCGCTCGTAGACGGGGGTGCGGCCCTGGGGCCCGGCCGCCATCGTGGGCGGCGCGGCGGGCGCGGGCTTCGCGGCGGGGGCGGGCTTCGCGGGCTTCGGGCCCGGGGCCGCGGTCGGCTCCGCCGTCGCCGTGGGGGAGGTCCGGCCCAAGGGAGGTGAAGCGGTGTCGGCGCCCCCGCCGCAGCCGATGAGAACGGCACCCAGCAGACCGAGTGCCGCCACTTTACGTACAGGAATGGTCACGAACGGAAGTTATCCGATCGGATGTGAAGCCCTGTCGCCGCACCCCGGGGCGCGGCGCGCCGCGTCACCCGTCAGGGCTCAGGTGGCGAGCAGCAGGCGCCGGCACTCCGCCACGTCGAAGCCGCCCGGCGGGTACTGCGGGTCCAGCGCCTCCAGGTGCTCCAGGAGCAGCGTGCTGACCGCCCAGTTCCGGTACCACTTGCGGTCCGCCGGGACCAGGTACCAGGGCGCGCCGGGCGTCGAGCAGCGCTCCAGGGCCAGCTCGTACGCCTCCTGGTAGGCGGGCCAGCGGGTCCGCTCCTCGATGTCGGCCGGGTCGAACTTCCAGTGCTTCTCCGGGTTGTCCAGGCGCTCCAGCAGACGGCTGCGCTGCTCCTCGTACGACAGGTGCAGGAAGACCTTCACGACCGTCACCCCCTCGTCGGCGAGCGAGCGCTCGAAGTGGTCGATCTCCTCGTAGCGCCGCTCCACCTCCGCGCGCGGGACCAGCTCGCGGACCCGGGCGATGAGGACGTCCTCATAGTGCGAGCGGTCGAAGATGCCGATCTCGCCCGGCAGCGGCAGCGCCCTGGTGACCCGCCACAGGAAGGGATGGGCGCGCTCCTCCGGGGTGGGCGCCTTGAAGGCGCGGATCCGGCAGCCGGACGGGTTGAGGAGGCCGATGACGTGCTTGACCGTGCCGCCCTTGCCGCTGGTGTCCATGCCCTGGAGGACCAGGAGCAGCCGGCGCCGGTCGCCGGCCGTGCTCGCCGCGTACAGCCGCTCCTGGAGGTCGGCGAGCCGGGGCGCGAGGAGGGCGGTGGCGGCGCGCCCGGCCGCCTTGCGGTCGGGGCCGCCGTCCGGGACGCCGGGGGTGGCCCGGGGGTCGTACGCGGAGAGGTCGACGGGCTCGCCCGGCGGGAGCCGCAGCGCCTCGCCGAGGGGCGCGGCCCGCCCGGCACCACCGTGCTTCCCGTCCTTCTTCCCGCCGTCCTTCTTCCCGTCGTCCCGCTTCGCCACCGCGTGCCCCTTCCGTCGTGCCGCCCGGCCTCCCCCGATCCTGCGCCGGATCGGGGGAGCCCGCGAGCGCGCCCGGGTGCGGACCGGGGTCAGCGCCAGGGGCCGGTGACGGCGAAGGTGGTGCCGGGGGTGTAGCAGTTCACGTACATCGTGGCGCCGTCGGGGGAGAAGGTGACGCCCGCGAACTCGCCCCACTCGGGCGCCCCGGGCGCACCGCCCGCCGCGGCAGCGGCTGATGTCAACGTCTGCGCGTTCCGGGCGACCGCGTACACCTCGCCGCGCCGGCTCACGCCGAAGACGTGCTGCGCGCCGTCGCCGTCCTCGCAGACCATCAGGCCGCCGGTGGGGGCGAGGCAGATGTTGTCGGGGGACTCGCCGGGCAGCTGGAGGTCGGTGTCCGGGCCGAAGACGACCGCGAGGGTGAGCCGCCGGGTGCGCGGGTCGTACTTCCACACCTGCCCGAAGTGGGTGGCGCCGGAGCCGTCGGAGGCCCGGGCGAAGGAGGAGACGAAGTAGACGCAGCGGCCGCCCCAGTAGCAGCCCTCCAGCTTCTGCGCGTGGGTGATCCCGCCGCGTCCGAAGTCCTGGAAGCGGACGGGCGTCGAGGTCGCCTGCGGGTCCGGCACCGGCACCCACTCGACGGAGTCGAAGACCGCCCCGGCCTCCTGGACGACCGACAGGTCGGGCACGCCGGGCACCCGCAGCGCCTCCAGGGTGCCGCCGGCGCGCAGCGCGCCGGTGCCGCCGAGGGGGCGCTCGGGGAGGAAGCGGTAGAAGAGGCCGAAGGGGCGCTCGAAGGCGTCCTCCGTCTCGTAGACGATCCCGGTGTACGGGTCGACGGCGACGGCCTCGTGCGCGAAGCGGCCGAGGGCGGTGAGCGGGACGGCCCCGGTGCGGTGCGGGTCGGCCGGGTCGACCTCGAAGACGAAGCCGTGGTCCTTCTCGTACCCCTTGCTGCCCGCCTTGTCCTCGGTCTCCTCGCAGGTCAGCCAGGTGCCCCAGGGGGTGGGCCCGCCCGCGCAGTTGACCGCGGTGCCGGCGATGCCGACGCGCTCGCCGGCCGCGCCGTCGAGCACCGCGCCGTCGGCGTCGAGGCCGAGGACGGTGCAGCCGCCCTTGCCGCCCCGGTCGTAGACCAGACCGGGGGCGAGGGGGACCGCGAGGGGCGCGTCGGGGCGGTTCTCGTGGTTGCGGACGAGGCGGACGCCGCCGCGCGGGCCGGCGAAGGCGCTCATGCCGTCGAAGCGGCCGGGGACCGTGCCCTCGCCGGAGCGGAGCGGGTCGCCCTCGCGGGAGAGGACCCGGTAGGAGAAGCCGGCGGGGAGGTCGAGCAGGCCGGCCGGGTCGGGGAGGAGCGGGCCGTATCCGCCGCGCGGCTCGGCGGCGGCGGGGGAGCCGGCGAAGAGGTCGGCCAGGGCGCCGGTGAAGGCGATCCCGGCGACGGAGGCGCCGGTACGGGCCAGGATCTGACGTCGAGTCACTGCCATGAGGGGGGCCTTCCCGCCGGAACAGGTGTGGACCCGCTTCATGTACCACGCAACGGTCTGCGTGATGCCATGACGCGGGTCCACGGCGCCTCGGATGGCGTAATTCCGCTCCTGCGACGGCAGGGTGACGGAACGTCAGCCCAGCTCGGCCGTCAGCGTGATCGTCGTGCCGGTGAGCGCCTGGCTGACCGGGCAGTTCTTCTTGGCGCCCTCGGCGGCCTCCTGGAAGCCGGCCGCGTCCAGGCCGGGGACCTCGCCGCGCACGGTGAGGTGGATGCCGGTGATGCCCTCGCCCGGCTGGAAAGTGACGTCCGCCTTGGTCTCCAGGCGGGTGGGCGGGTTGCCCGCGCCGGTCAGGGCGTGCGAGAGGGCCATCGAGAAGCAGGAGGAATGCGCGGCGGCGATGAGCTCCTCGGGGCTGGTCTTGCCATTCGGCTCCTCGGCGCGGGCCGGCCAGGAGACCGGGTACGAGCCGATGCCGGAGGAGTCGAGGGTGACGACGCCGGAGCCCTTGAGGAGCTCGCCTTCCCAGACGGTGTGGGCGTGGCGGACGGTGGCCATGGTGGATCCCTTTCGATCGGGTATGGCCCCCAACCTACTGCGCCACGAGCCCCTTTGCGTCCCGCGCCAGCGCGGTGAGCCGGGAGATGGCGCGGAAGTACTTCTTGCGGTAGCCGCCGTTCAGCATCTCCTCGCTGAACAGCTTGTCGAACGGGAGTCCGGAGGCGAGCACCGGTATCTCGCGGTCGTAGAGGCGGTCGGCGAGGACGACGAGCCGCAGCGCGGTCGACTGGTCCGGGACCGGGCCGACGTCGGTGAGGCAGACCGCCGTCAGGTCGTCGGTGAGGGCGCCGTACCGGCTCGGGTGAACCTTGGCCAGGTGTTCGAGGAGGTGCGGGAAGTCGTCCAGGGAGGCGCCCGGGACGCGGTACGCGGTCTCCGTGACGACCTGGTCGGAGTAGGGGGCGGGGGCCTCGGGCAGGCCCCGGTGGCGGTAGTCCTCGCCGTCGATCCGCAGCGGTCGGAAGTGCGCGGAGAGGCCCTGGATCTCGCGGAGGAAGTCGGCGGCGGCGAAGCGGCCCTCGCCGAGCTTGCCCGGCAGCGTGTTCGAGGTGGCGGCGAGCGCCACGCCGGCCTCGACCAGCTTGCCGAGCAGGCTGGAGACGAGGACGGTGTCGCCCGGGTCGTCCAGCTCGAACTCGTCGATGCAGAGGAGGCGGTGCCCGCTCAGCGTCCGCACGGTCTGCTGGAAGCCGAGCGCGCCGACCAGGTTCGTCAGCTCCACGAAGGTGCCGAACGCCTTCAGCGCGGGCTCGGCGGGCGTGGCGTGCCAGAGCGAGGCGAGCAGGTGGGTCTTGCCGACGCCGTAGCCGCCGTCGAGGTAGACCCCGCGCGGGGCCGCCGGGGCGGCGGGCCTGCGGGCGAACCAGCGGCGCTTGCCGGCGCCGGTCGCGTGCGCCCCGCCGAGGGACTCGGCGAAGCCGGAGAGCACCTTGACGGCCTCGTACTGGCTGGGCTGGTTCGGGTCGGGGAGGTACGTGTCGAAGCGCACCGAGTCGAAGCGCGGCGGCGGGACCATCTCCGCGACCAGCCGGTCGGCGGGGACGTGGGGCTCGCGCGAGCACAGCGAGAGCGGGGTCGCCGCTGCGGAGGCGGCTTCGTTCAGGGCACGGGTCGACACAGTTCCCCACTGTAAGCGCCGTGTCAGACTGCGAGAATGCGACAGCTCTTCCCTGTGACGGACATGACAGCCTCGAAGACCCAGGTCAGCGATGCCGGGGCCGACCGGGAGTGGTCCCTCGACGAGCTGGCCGACGCCTACGCGTACCCGGAGGGGGAGGAGCGCTGGCTGCGGGCCAACATGGTCTCCTCGCTCGACGGGGCAGGTCAGCACGAGGGCCGCTCGCAGCCGCTCTCCTCCGACACCGACATGCGGATCTTCGGCACCCTCCGGGGGCTCGCCGACGTCGTGGTGGTGGGTGCGGAAACGGTACGCCTGGAGGGGTACCGGCCCGCCCGCGCCCGGGAGGTCTTCGCCGCCCGGCGGGCCGCCGCCGGCCAGGGCCCCGCCCCCGCGATCGCCGTCGTGACCGCCTCGCTGGACCTGGACCTCGCCCTCCCGCTCTTCACCTCCCCGCTGGTGCCGACCCTGGTCCTCACCGGCGCGGGCGCTCCCGCCGACCGGATCGCCGCCGCGCGGGCGGCCGGCGTCGAGGTGCTGCTCGCCGGCGACGGGGCCGCCGTGGACCCGGCCCGCGCGGTCGCGCTCCTCGCCGAGCGCGGGCTGCGCCGGCAGCTCACCGAGGGCGGGCCCCGGCTGCTCGGCCAGTTCACCGCCGCCGAGGTGCTCGACGAGCTGTGCCTGACCGTGTCCCCGACGATGACAGCGGGTGATGCCCAGCGGATCGCTCACGGGCCTTCGCTCGTACATCCGACACGCTTTGGGCTGGCTTCTCTGCTGGAGCAGGACGGCTTCCTCTTCAGCCGCTACCGTCGGATCTGACAATCGGCGGAATTTCCCGTTCCGCTTAGCGTCGGCTGGGCACAATCACAGTCGCAGTCCCCGTGCGGTCACGGGGAAGGATGGTTTCCGCAGAAGGGCTCCTGAGGTGTTCACAAGCGTTCTGATGATCGAGAAGCCCCTGACGTCCGTGGACGTGGAATTCGTCACCACCCTGCACGGCGACGAGACCGTGTCCTTCATCGTGCTGATGCAGCCGCGCGGTGACCAGGCCGATCTCCTGCTGCGCGCCATCGACGACGTCGCCATGGGCGAGCTCAAGGAGGCGACCAGGGAGGGCGAGGAACCGGAGGGGAAGGAGGCCCGCGAGCCGGCCGAGCTGGCCCTGGAGCACTCGCTCCGGGCCCTGAGAGAGGCGGGCTGCGAAGCGGTCGGACAGGTGGTCGAGGACCACCCCCTCGACAAGATGAAGGCGGTCGTCGACGAGGCGGAGGCGGACGAGGTGATCGTCCTCACCGCTCCGCACTACGTGGAGGAGTTCTTCCACCGCGACTGGGCCTCCCGCGCCCGCCACAAGGTCGGCGTCCCCGTCCTGAAGCTGTTCGCGCACAGCGAGTAGTCACGGACCGGCCGGGGGCACGGACCGACCCGTGTCCCCGGCCGCCTTCCCGGGCCGCCCGGCCGCAGCCACTACCCTGGGCACGTCAGCGACACCGCACACCCGGGGAGAGAACCACATGGCACCCGCCATCCCTGCCGCCATGGAACGGCCGCACTTCATCGGCATCGGCGGTGCCGGAATGTCGGGCATCGCGAAGATCCTTGCCCAGCGCGGCGCCAAGGTCGCCGGCAGCGACGCCAAGGACTCCCCGACCGCCGAGGCGCTCCGCGCCCACGGCGTCACCGTGCACATCGGCCACGCCGCCGACCACCTCGCCGACGACGCCTCCGCCGTCGTCGTCTCCAGCGCCATCCGCGCCGACAACCCCGAGCTGGCCCGCGCCGCCGAGCTCGGCATCCCGGTCGTGCACCGCTCCGACGCGCTCGCCTCCCTCATGGACGGGCTGACCGCGATCGCCGTCGCCGGCACCCACGGCAAGACCACCACCACCTCGATGCTGGCCGTCGCCCTCACCGAGCTCGGCGCCGAACCCTCGTACGCGATCGGCGGCGACCTCGCCGGCCCCGGCACCAACGCCCGGCACGGCGCCGGCGAGGTGTTCGTCGCCGAGGCCGACGAGAGCGACCGCAGCTTCCAGAAGTACGACCCCCAGGTCGCGATCGTCCTCAACGTCGAGCTCGACCACCACGCGAACTACGCCTCCATGGACGAGATCTACGAGTCCTTCGAGAAGTTCGCCGCCAAGATCCGCCCCGGCGGCACCCTCGTCGTCGGCGAGCACGCCGGCGCCCGCGAACTGGCCCGCCGCGTCGCCGCCGAGGGCCGCCAGGACCTCTCCGTCGTCACCGTCGGCGAGGGCGAGGACTCCGACGCCCGCATCCTGAAGATCGTCCCGAACGGGATGAAGAGCGAGGTCACCGTCGCCCTCGACGGCACCGAGCACACCTTCACCGTCTCCGTCCCCGGCCGCCACTACGCGCACAACGCCGCCGCGGCCCTCGCCGCCGGCGCCCGCGCGGGGCTCGACCCGGCCGCCCTCGCCCAGGCCCTCACCGCCTACACCGGCGTCGGCCGCCGCCTCCAGCTCAAGGGCGAGGCCGCCGGCGTCCAGGTCATCGACTCGTACGCGCACCACCCCACCGAGATGACCGCCGACCTGGAGGCCATGCGCGGCGCCGCCGGAGACTCCCGCCTCCTCGTCGTCTTCCAGCCGCACCTCTTCTCCCGCACCCAGGAGCTGGGCAAGGAGATGGGCGACGCCCTCGCCCTCGCCGACGGCTCCGTGGTCCTGGACATCTACCCGGCCCGCGAGGACCCGATCCCCGGCGTCACCAGCGAGCTGATCCTCGACGCCGCCCGCGCGGCCGGCGCCGACGTCACCGCCGTCCACGACAAGACCGCCGTCCCCGAGGCGATCGCGGGAATGGTCCGCCCCGGCGACTTCGTTCTGACCATGGGCGCGGGCGACGTCACGGACCTCGGTCCGCTGATCCTGGCCCGCCTGGCGAACTGAGGGAGTGGACGCACGATGGCGTACGAGGTCGAGAAGTCGGACGCGGAGTGGCAGGCGCAGCTGAGCCCGTCGGAGTACCAGGTGCTCCGGCTGGCCGGCACCGAGCCCGCCTTCCGCGGTGAGTACACGGACACCAAGACGGAGGGCGTCTACTCCTGCCGCGCCTGCGGGGCCGAGCTCTTCACGTCGCACGAGAAGTTCGAGTCGCACTGCGGCTGGCCGTCCTTCTTCGACCCGAAGGACAGCGACGCCGTCGAACTGGTCACGGACACCTCCCACGGCATGCGCCGCACCGAGGTCCGCTGCGCCCGCTGCGGCTCCCACCTGGGCCACGTCTTCGAGGGCGAGGGCTACCCGACCCCCACGGACCAGCGGTACTGCATCAACTCCATCTCGCTCCGCCTGAAGCCCGCGGAAGAGGACTGACACGCGCGGGCGGTCCCTCCTGAGGTGTCCGGTGACGGACCAGGGGGGGACCGCCCGGTCGACCGGGGCCGGGCGCGCACCGCGCTCGCCGCCGTCGAACCGTACGTGTCCGGTCAGCGGGCGCGGACCACGGCCCGTGCCCCGTCGGCCAGTTCGAGCGCGAGTCCGGAGCGCAGCGGCACCGTCTGGCCCGGCACGATCCGCTGGCTGGTGCCGTCGGAGCGGGTGCCGGTCCAGGCGTCCGCCGAGCGGTTGGCGAGCCCGTACCGGCCCGGCTTCTGCGGGTGCTCGACCAGCTCGGCGACGAGACTGCCGTCCGAGTAGTCGTGCCGGGTCGGCTCGGCCGCCAGGTGGTGGCGGTGGATCCGCGCCGCCCGCCCCAGGAGGACGTGCCGCTCGGTCCGGGGCGGCGGGGTGGTCACCACGAGCCGGGGCGGCAGCACCAGCGGGGCCGCGTCCTTCCAGCAGGTGCCGGGCGTCGCCGTGCCCGGCTCGGTCATGTTCTGCCGGCCGCAGTTCGGGCACTCCACGACCGCGTCCCGGGCCGCCCGCAGCGCGTCCCGCCACTGCGACTCGCGGACCCGCGCCGACGGCTCCCGCAGCCCGACCGTGAAGTTCTGCGTGAACAGCCGCTGGAGCGACGGCGGGACGAGCGGCCACAGCGCCAGCACCGTGGTGTGCTCCACCGGGTCCGGGCGGTTGTCCGCATCGTCCGGGTCGAAGAGGAACAGCGGGTCCCGCCCGTACAGCTTGCGCTCCGCGTGCTCGTCCAGGCAGCGGATCGCCAACTCGCGCGCCCCCTTGAAGGGGTGATGGTTCGTCAGGAACATGAACAGCAGCACCGACAGCGAGTGCAGGTCGCTCTGTGTGCCGGGCATCGCCCCCGGGTCGCCGCGCACCAGCTCGGGCGCCATGAAGCCCATGGTGCCGGAGATGCCGCTCTGGTCGCCCTCCACCACCGCGTTGTCGTTGTCGCAGACCAGGACCTCGCCGGTGGCCGGGTCGAAGAAGATGTTGCCCCAGGAGATGTCCCGGTAGGCGATCCCGCGCGAGTGCAGCGCCTGGTACGCCTCCACCGTGTACAGGCACGCGGTCAGCAGCTCGCGGAAGCTGGTGGTGACCGTCCGCCGGAACAGCTCGGGCAGGCCCCGGAAGCGGTCCGGCCGCACGTCCATCAGATAGCCGAAGCGGTCCGGGGCCGCGTCGACGAACGCGGTCGGCCACAGGAAGCGGTCGTCCTCGAAGTCCCGGGTCACCAGGTCCTCGACGACCCGCCGCTGCTGCGGGGTCGCGCTCTCGGGGTAGTACCACTTGAGCGCCTTGGCGGAGCCGTCCGGCAGGGTCACCCGGTAGACCTCGCCCTGGCCGCCCTGGCCGAGCAGCCGGTCGACGACGAGCGTCTCCCCGGTGCCGGTCGTGAGGGTGTCCCCGTGGTCGAGCATGCCACTCATCGTCGTTCCGTCTCCTCGTCGTCGTTCGTCGTGCCGTCCGGCACCTCGGGATCCGGCTCCGGCTTCGCCGAAGGTTCCGGCTTCGCGGAAGGGTCCGGTTCCGCCGGAGGCTCCGGGCCCCAGGGCCGCGCCGCCTCCGGCGTCGCCCCCCCCCGCCTCCCCGGGGGGGCCGCAGGTGCCCGGCCCGCGGCGCCCCCCCCCCCCCGCGGGGGGGGGGGCCCGGGGGTGTGGTCGCCC